>VAZH01000043.1 GCA_005884465.1 Alphaproteobacteria bacterium
ATACCTGTAACCGGGGACCTCATCGGCTACCCCCGCTCTGCTGTTGCTGCTGCCCCGTCGTGCCCGGCGTTGCCTGACGCCGCGGCGTCAGTTCACTCAAGGGCAGATACGGCACGATACTCTGCGAGGACGACGAACCGCCGTCATATACCAGCTTCTCGGAGTTGCCGAGGATGCGCTCCATCGTCTCCAGATAGATGCGCTGCCGGGTAACGTCGGGCGCCTTTTTGTACTCGTCATACACCTTCAGGAAGCGCGCGCTCTGGCCCTTGGCCTCGGCGACCGCCTGCTGCCTGTAGCCCTCGGCGACCTGGAGGATTTGCGCGGCGCGTCCCTTTGCATCGGGGACGACGCGGTTGGCATAGGTCTGGGCTTCGTTCTGCAATCGCTCGAGATCGGCGCGCGCCGCCTGCACGTCGCGGAAGGAGTCGATCACCTGCGCCGGCGGATCGACCTTCTGCATCTGCACCTGCGTCACCTGGATGCCCGACCCGTAACTATCCAGCGTCTTCTGCATCAGGTCCTGCACGCCCTGCTCGTTGGTGGTGCGGGCGCCGGTGAGGATCGGCTGGATGTTGGAGCGGCCGACCACTTCGCGCATCGCGCTTTCGGCCACCGCCTTCACGGTGCCTTCGGGGTTCTGGATGTTGAACAGATAATCGCCGACGCCGTCCGGCTTGATCTTCCACAGCACGGTGAAATCCACATCGACGATATTCTCGTCGCCGGTCAGCATCAGGCTCTCTTCCGGCACGTCGCGCATGGTCCGACCGCGCCTCGCCGGATCGTCGATCAGCGTCATGCCGATGGAGATGGTGGAGACGCGCAGCGCCTTCGGCAGCAGCACGGTCTCGATCGGATACGGCAGGTGATAGTTCAGGCCCGGCTGCACCGTACGCACATGCTTGCCAAAGCGCAGCACGACGCCGAGCTCTTCGGACTGGACGCGGAAAAATCCGGACAGTCCCCAGATCGCCAACGCGCCGATCAGAACCAGCGCGATGCCCAGGCCGCTGAAGTACCCACCCGGCAGCAATTGCTGCAGCCGGTCCTGAGCGCGGCGCAGAAGGTCTTCAAGATCGGGCGGCCTTGGCCCAACCGGTTGCGGTCCTGAGCCCCATGGCCCTTTCGGACCCGAGCCCCACGGGCCTCCGCCTTGATTCTTCCACGGCATGGACAGTCTCCTCTGCAGGCCCTTGAGGGCAAAACGCCCCACCCGCAACATCTGCACGGCTTTATAGGGGACCGCCCCGGCCCTTACAACGCAGCTTGTTGGCTCGAGGCAGCTATGCCTGAACCGATAATTGTCAATGTAAACATCGCCGAACGGAGTTAATGCGACCTTCGCCGACGATATGTCACATAGGAGAAGTCGGCGCTGTCGTCCGGGCCGGCCGGATTGCGCACGCGCGCCACCTCTTCCCAGCTGGCCGCATCGATTGCGGCAAAATAGGTGTCGCCGTCGGGCCGGGCGTGAACTTCGGTGACTTCCAGACGGTCGGCAATATCCATCCATTGTTGGTAGATTTCGGCACCGCCAATCACGGCAATGTCAGGGGCCAGACGCCGCAGCGCATCGCCCAAAGCGACCGCGCGGGCGCCGGTGAACGAATTCGTCACCACCACTCCCCGAGCGCGAAAATTTGCATCGCGCGTGACCACGATATTGGTACGTCCGGGAAGCGGCCGGCCAATCGAAGCGAATGTCTTGCGCCCCATCACCACCGGCTTGCCGGTTGTGATCGCCTTCAAGCGTTGAATGTCGGACTTCAGCCGCCATGGAAGGGCGCCGCGAGAACCAATCACGCCATTGTCGGCGACCGCGACGATAAGGACGATTTCAGGAAATGACATATGCCGCGCGAATCTATCCAATTCCGACGTCAGATAGTCTCGTCATTCCGGGATGATCCGCAAGGACCAGACCCGGAATCTCGAGATTCCGGGTTCGCGTTTTCGACGCGCCCCGGAATGACGCTTCACTCACACCGCGACCTCGGCCTTGATATGCGGGTGCGGGTCGTAGCCTTCGAGCACGAAGTCTTCATAGCGGAACGCGAAGATGTCCTTCACATCAGGATTGATCTTCATGGTCGGTAGCGGTCGCGTCGGACGCGTCAGTTGCAGCCGCGCCTGCTCGAGATGGTTCGAATAGAGGTGAGCGTCGCCCAGACTATGAACGAAATCGCCGGGCTTGAGGTCCGTCACCTGCGCCACCATCATGGTCAGCAGCGCATAGGACGCGATGTTGAAGGGCACGCCGAGAAACACGTCCGCCGAACGCTGATAGAGCTGGCACGACAATTTGCCGTTTGCGACGTAGAACTGAAACAGGCAATGGCAGGGCGGTAGCGCCATCCTGTCGACGTCGGCCGGATTCCACGCGCTGACGATCAGGCGCCGCGAATCCGGATTGCGGCGGATCATGTCGACGACATTGGAGATCTGGTCGATGCTGCGTCCGTCCGGCGCCGGCCAGGACCGCCATTGCGACCCGTAGACCGGGCCGAGATCGCCATTGGCGTCGGCCCATTCGTCCCAGATCGAAACGCCGTTGTCCTTGAGATATTTGATGTTGGTATCGCCTTTGAGAAACCACAGCAATTCGTGCACGATGGATTTCAGCGGCAGCTTCTTGGTGGTCAGCATCGGAAAACCGGCGGCCAGATTGAAGCGCATCTGATGGCCGAATATCGACAACGTGCCGGTGCCGGTGCGGTCGTGTTTTTCCGCGCCGTCCGAGAGAATCCGTTCAAGCAGATCGTGGTACTGATTCATGGCGTTATGTCAGGCCTTGGAGACGCCGAATTTTAGCGGCCGCACGCGCCAATCGACACGGCGATTCGGCCGATTACCGCGATTATACCCGGAAAAATGAACATTCGGCGCATAAACGGCAAGGGCGGAACGCCGTGTTCCGCCCTAAAATTCCCTGCCGAAGGCCAATCAGGTCTCGGATTCCACGAACACCTCGTCGCGCTTCTTGCGCAACGACGGCAGCAACGCCAGCACCAGCAGGAAGGCGGCCATTGCCATCAGCGCCGCCGAAAGCGGCCGGGTAAGGAACACGCTCCAATCGCCGCGCGAGATCAGCAGCGCCCGGCGCAGGTTTTCTTCCATCAGCGGCCCGAGCACCATTCCGAGCAGCAGCGGCGCCGGCTCGAAATCATGCTTGATCAGCCAATAGCCCAGCAATCCAAACGCGCCGGCGAGAATGACATCGACGGGAGCGTTGTTGATGGAGTAGATGCCGATCGCGCAAAAGATCACGATCGACGGAAACATCAGGCGATACGGCACGCGCAGCAACCGCACCCAAATGCCGACCAGCGGCAGGTTGATGATGATCAGCATCAGATTGCCGATCCACATTGAGGCGATCATGCCCCACACCAGCTCGGGCTGCTTCTGCATCACCTGCGGTCCCGGCACGATGCCGTGGATGGTCATCGCGCCGACCATCAGCGCCATCACGGCGTTGGGCGGAATGCCGAGCGTCAATAGCGGGATGAACGAGGTCTGCGCCGCCGCGTTATTGGCGCTTTCGGGCGCCGCCACGCCTTCGATCGCGCCGCGGCCGAACCGCGACGGATCCTTCGCGATCTTTTTCTCGAACGTATAGGCGGCAAACGAGGCGATCACCGCGCCGCCGCCCGGCAGGATGCCGAGGATCGATCCCAGGATCGTGCCGCGGATGATGGCAGGCGTCGAATCGATCAGATCTTTCTTAGTCGGCATCAGCCCGGTGATCTTCTGCTGTACCAGATGGCGGTCCATCTCGGCGCCGGCGTCAAGGTTGCGAATGATCTCCGCGAAGCCAAACACGCCCATCGCCACCGTGGCAAAGCCGAGGCCATCGGCGAGTTCAGGAACGTTGAACGCCATGCGCGACGCGCCGGTCTCGATGTCGGACCCGACCATCGACAGCAGCAACCCGAACACGATCATCGCAATGGCCTTCAGCACCGAGCCTTTCGCCAGCACCGTCGCGAAGATCAGGCCCAGCACCATAAGCGAGAAATATTCGGCGGGCCCGAACGCCAGCGCGAGTTTGGTCAAGGGAGCGCCGAGCACGGCGATCAGGACGGTCGCGACGCAGCCGGCGAAGAACGATCCGATCGCGGCGATCGCGAGCGCCGGACCGGCGCGGCCCTGTTTCGCCATCTGGAAACCGTCGAGCGTGGTCACCACCGAGGTCGCCTCGCCTGGAATATTGACCAGGATCGAGGTGGTCGAGCCGCCATATTGCGCGCCGTAGTAAATGCCGGCGAGCATGATCAGCGCGCCGACCGGCGGCAGACCGAAAGTAATCGGCAGCAGCATCGCGACGGTGGCGATGGTGCCGATGCCCGGCAGCACGCCGACCAGCGTACCGACGAGCGCGCCGATCAGACACAGCAGAAGATTGATCGGGGAAAATGCGACGCCGAAGCCGAGGGCGAGATTATGGAAAAGCTCAACCATCGCAGCCTCACTGCACCAGGAAACGCGGGAACAGCTGCATCGGCAACCCCAGCGCATACGGGAAGAGCAAGCTGCAGCCGATCGTCAGGCAAATTCCGACGATGATGGTTTCCTTCCACCGGGTTTCCGGCGTGCCCAGCGCTGAGATCATGAAGCTTGCAAATGCCGAGAGCACCAGACCGAGCGGCCGGATCGTGACGGCAAATGAAAGAATGGACAGCGACACGAACAGCGGGCCGCGCCAGGCGTAGGTCGCCAAATGCGGGCCCCCGGCCACGAGACCGACGACCATCACCGCGATGCCTAACCCCAGCAAGAGAACGGCAAACATGCGGGGCGCGGTTCCGGCCCCGAACGAAAACCCATGCATGCCCTGCAGATCGCTCGATGCCCACAAGGCGAAGAGGGCGATCGCAATCAGCGCGATCCCGCCGACGAAATCCTGCGGGCCACGGACCCATTTCGGCATGATGGATTTGACCGGCCCATGGCTCGGCGTATCACTCATCGATCTCTCTCCCCGGCACTGGGCTTCTCGCCCATTCGGTTTGGATAGCTTTGATGCTGCCCGCCCAAGCCTTGCCTAGCGATTTTCGTCAGATAACGCCAGCAAAACCCAAACACCCCCCGGCCAGCAGCAGCCAGAGCGGATTAAGCCGCGTCGCAAAGGCCAGTACCGCTGACATGGCGGTGACCAGGGCGGCTATCCAGCTCCGATCGGAGGTCAGCGCCAGGATCAGGCCACTGGCGCCCATCAATCCTATCGAAAGTGGAACCAACGCCGCCTGGATGATGGCGGGCCAGCGCGAGTGGCTCGAGCGCGTGAGCAGGCGGCTGACACAATAGGCAAGCACGGCTGTTGGAACGCACATCGCCAGCGTCGCAACCAGCGCGCCCGCAACACCGGCGACAGCATAGCCGATCAGGGTGACGATCAGCACGTTCGGGCCCGGCGACATCTGCGAGATCGCGAACACATCGGCAAATTGCTTGTCGGTCATCCAGTGCTGCACATCGACTGCAACCCGGTGCATTTCCGGGATGGCGGCATTTGCGCCTCCCACCGCAAACAGCGACATCAGGCCGAATGTCCAGCCAAGCGTCAGAATCGGATTTGAATCGGAATTCATGCCGGAACTCGCCGGCGCATCGCAAAGGTGATGGCGATGCTGAGAGGGATCGCCACCAGCAACACCGCCGCCAATGGCAGCCGCAGCAGCCCGATGGCGACAAACACTGCGGCGAGGAGCACAAGCGCGACCAGATCGCGCCTTTTGACCAGCGGCATCATCATCCGGAAAACCGCTGATAGCAGCAGGCCGACTGCCGCGCAGGACACGCCGGCCAGAATACGCCGCAACGCGTCGATTTCGCCGTAGCGCGCATAAAGCGCAGCCAGGATCGTCATGATGACAACGGGAGGACCGAGCAACCCGGCGAAGGCCGCGATGCTGCCTGGGATTCCGCGGAAGCGCGATCCGAACACCACCGATAGGTTAACGACGTTCGGACCCGGCAGAAAATGGCACAGCGCATAGGTTTCGTTGAACTCATCCGCCGTCATCCAGCGGTGCTGATCGACGATGCCGCGTCGCGCCCAGACCAGGACGCCGCCAAAGCCTGCGAGCGATATTTTGGCGAACGCCACGAACAGCGCGCTCAGGCCGGGCGGGGTTGATGCGGGAAGATCCGGCGCCGGAACGGCAGCCGGCGGCGAATCCGGGGGCATCCTCAAGATTTAGAACGACGGCCGCGCAAGGCCAACCCATATCCAGCGTGTTCCAGCGTGGTTCAAGCCCAATCCGGGACGCGTTTCACGCCGAATACCCCGCGGGGCTCTGTTTTTTTCAACTTTTGCACCCTATATTGAGAGTGCCGGTTCGCCGGCTATGGAAATAAATTGCCGCCGCAATAAAC
>VAZH01000044.1 GCA_005884465.1 Alphaproteobacteria bacterium
GGCGACATCCTCGTTCGACCATGCGGTCTGGATCTCGCCGAGCAACCGTTCGAAGGTTTCGTAATCGCTCGGCGTAATCTCTAGCGGCGCGCTGCCCGATCCCAGCCCGAAACCGGTTCCGGTGCGGAAGCTCGATTGCGCGCCGGGGCCAGCGGCCGCGCCGGCATAGGCCGACGCCGGCGCGTGACGGCGTTGCCACCACGACATCGCCAGCCGCACCACGAGGATGATCAAGCCGATCTGCAGGATCAGGCCGAAGATCGAGGCCATTCCGCCGAGCCCGCCGAACATTCCACCACCGAACAACATGCCTAACAGGCCGGCGCCGAGGAAGCCCGCGGCGAGGCCGCCTAGCATGCCCATGCCGGGCCGGTTGAAGAACCCGCCGCCGGCCGGCGCGGGCGCGCCCATCCCGGGGCTGCCCGGCTGGGTGAAGGTGCGGTTAAACGGTTGGGCGGTACCCGGCGCCGTCGGCGTGCTTGGGGGCGCGGAAAACGTTCGCCCGCCCCGGGAACCCGAGCTCATGCCACCGCCGACGCGGGCGTCGGCCGACGAGATCGCGACCACCAATGGCAGCGCCAGCGATAAAACGACGGCAATCGCCTTGACGAAGCCGCGTGTGCGTTGCGTGAATTTCATGTCCCTTTTCCTCAATCCCCGGCAGGGGGACGCGCCACTAAGATGGGCAGTGCGGCCTAAAAGTGAAGCCACTATCGGGAACCGCGGCTGCGGCCCTCCGTCGCGGGTGGGCGGGCGATAACGTCATTAGAGTTCGTCACCCCCGCTTGACCCGGGGTCCATCCCTTTTCGCCAGAACTCTTCTGAAGAGGATGGATGGCCGGGTCGAGCCCGGCCATGACAAGGAATGGACGCCCTCACGACGGCGTCATGGTTTCCTTCACCGCGGCGACCAGCTGGCTCAGCGTGAACGGTTTTGGCAGGAAGGCAAATTGCTGGTTCTCCGGCAGGCTCTTGTCGAAGGCATCCTCGGCATAGCCCGAGACGAAGATGATCTTGAGGTCCGGATTGCGGCCCCGCATCGTTTTAAGCAGGGTCGGGCCATCCATCTCCGGCATGACCACGTCGGAAACCACGAGATCGACGGCGCCGTTCTTCTGCTCCAGCGCTTCCATCGCCTCGACGCCGTTCGAAGCCTCGATCACGCTGTAGCCGCGCGAGCGCAAGCCCCGCGCGTTCAGCGAGCGCAAGCCCTCCTCGTCTTCGACTAGCAGGATAGTGCCCTGCCCGGTGAGATCGGCCCGGGGTTTTGTCTCCGCCGCAGGCTCCTTGGCCGCGCCGTTGGCGGCCGCCGCATCGGGCTGGACCTCCTGCTCGGGATGATGCCGCGGCAGGAAGATGTGGAACGCGGTGCCCTGACCGGCCTCGGAGTCGACATAGATAAAGCCGCCGGTCTGCTTGACGATGCCATACACCGTCGACAGGCCGAGGCCGGTGCCCTTGCCGACTTCCTTGGTCGAGAAGAACGGCTCAAAGATCTTGTCGACGATCTCCGGGGCAATGCCGGTGCCGGTGTCGATGACATCGATCCGCACATATTCCGCCGCCGGCATGCCTTTGTAGGTGAGGCGCCCGGACTCCTCCGATGTCACGTTGGCGGTTCTAACCGTCAGCGTGCCGCCATCGGCCATCGCATCGCGGGCGTTAACGGCCAGATTGACGATCACCTGCTCGAATTGCGACAGATCCGCCTTGATCGGCCACAGGTCGCGACCATGCAGCACTTCCAGTTTTACCTTCTCACCGATCAGTCGCTTCAGCAGATTTTGGATATCCGACAGCGACTCACCGAGATCGAGCACCTGAGGCCGCAACGTCTGTTTGCGCGAGAACGCCAGCAGATGCCGCACCAGCGCGGCAGCGCGGTTCGCGTTCTGCTTGATCTGCATGATATCCTGGAACGAGGGATCGGTCGGCTTGTGCGCGTTCAACAGGAAGTCGTTCGCCATCATGATGGCCGACAGCACGTTGTTGAAATCGTGCGCGATGCCGCCGGCGAGCTGGCCGACCATGTCCATCTTCTGCGACTGGTTGATCTGGTTCTCGAGCGCGCGCCGCTCGGTGGTTTCCAGCATGTAGACGATGGCGGCCTCGGTCTCGCGCTCGTCTTCCTCGACCGCGGTGACGAAGAACTGCCCCCACCGCTCTCTGGCGCCTTCCAGCATCGCCTCGACCGGCGGGATATCGCCCTGCCCCTCCGCGGCCTGGTTGATGGCCGCGATCAAGAGGTGGCGATCGCGCGCATTGACCGTTCTGAAGATCGACTTGCTGGCCGCGCCATCGGGACTGAGGCCTTGCGCCAGTTTTGCAAACCGGGCATTGGCGCGCACCACCGCGCCCGACCGGTCCACTGTCGCAATCGCCATCGGCGTATGATCGAAGAAGCGCATGAAGCGCACTTCGGCGGCGCGCTGCGGGTCGGAACGCTCGTCACGCGCGCGGCTGACCACCAGCGTGCGCGATGCGCCGGGCGCGCCGTCCGCTCCGAATGCCAGCTTGTGATAGAGACGCACCGGCACCGTCTTGCCGCCGCGCATTCTAAGATCGATGTCGAACACCTCGGTTTTGACTTCGCCCGGTACCGGCGGAATCGATGTCAACAGTGCCGCGCCGTCGCCGGATACGATGTCGGTCAGCTTCAAACCGCCCGACCCGATCTCGGCGAGATCGTAATCCAGCCAGTTCGCGAGCGTGGCGTTGACGTAGACCATGTCTCCGGCGGGATTGACCGAGAAGAAGCCGCACGGCGCATGATCGAGATATTCGATGGCGTGCTGCAGTTCCTGGAATACGTCCTCCTGCCGCTCGCGGTCGCGGGTGATGTCCGCGATCGACCACACCGCGTATTTCGCCTCGCGCTTGCTCCGGCCGAGCGGCCGAACCCGCATCCGCAGCCAGCGGCCATGCGCGCCATCCTGGCCTGCGATGCGGACCTCTTCCTGCTGCCGCTTGCCTTCGCGCGCCGCCTTGAGCAGGCGGAACACCGCTTCCGACACATCGGGATTGCCGATGAAGACCCGCTCCACCGGGCGCGCCTCCTGCGCGGTCGCCGCACCCGTGAGCGCCAGATAGGCCGCGTTGGAATAGACCACGTGGCCGCCGGGATCGGTCACCGCCAACCCGTCATAGGCAAGGTCGGCGATGCGGCCCTTGACGGGATCGTCGGCAGTACGATCGGCGAAGCGAATGATTCCCGCAGCGTACGCGAACAGGCCAAACAGCCCGACCATGGCCAGGAGCGCAAGCAGGCCAAGGATATAAGGCTGCGCCTGCGCGCGGCCGATGGTCATGAGCACGATCGCGACCGCGACGATGCCGCCGGCCACCAGCAGCACCAGAATGATGCTGCCGCCGCGCCGCGCCGGCTCATGGGCGGTCACCGGCCCGCGTGACAGATCATGGTCAGTTTCGGCGGTCATGCGAAGGGACGCAGCCTGTCGACATCGAGGGGACGCGCTTTTCGCGCGCCTCTCCCTGAGTGCCTGAATCGGCCCCGCGAGCGCAAGTCCGTCAAGCCTGCTTTTTGCTGGTTACGCTCATTTCCAGCACATTTCCCTGCCGCGAACCGAATCACGCCCGCCAGCCGGACAACCCGCGCTTGAGACCCATGACGTAGCCGATAACTTCCGCGACCGCATGATAGTGTTCCACCGGGATCTCGTCGTCGATCTCCACGGTGGCATGCAAGGCCCTCGCCAGCGGCACGTTCTCGACGATCGGGACGTCGTGCTCGGCGGCGATTTCCCTGATCTTGAGCGCGATCGTATCGACGCCCTTGGCCACGCAGACCGGCGCCGACATGCCGCGCTCGTATGAAAGCGCCACCGCGTAGTGGGTCGGGTTGGTGATGACAACGGAGGCCTTGGGAACCGCGGCCATCATGCGCTTCTTCATCCGCGCCTGGCGCAATTGCCTGATCCGGCCCTTGACGTGCGGATCGCCCTCGGACTGCTTGAACTCCTCCTTCATTTCCTGCAGCGACATCTTCTGCCGCTGGAACCATTGCCGGTATTGGAAGAAAAAGTCGGCGATTGCGACCACCGCGAGCATCGCCACGACAGCGCCCAATAGATGCAGGGTCAGCCCGGTGGTGGCGCCCAACACCGCTGCCGGGTCGAACCGCACCATCGATTCCAGCCGATGACGCTCGGGCCACAGCACCGCCGTCATCACCGCGCCGAGCGCCGCTACCTTGAAAAGGCCCTTGCCGAAGTTCGCCGCCGCCTGCTTGCCGAAGATCCGCTTGGCCCCGGCCGCAGGCGAGATCTTGCTCAATTTCGGCTTGAGGGACTCGCCCGACCACACCAGCCGGTGCTGCACCATGTTGCCGGCAATCGCCGCGAGCGCCAGCATCAACAGCGGCACGCCGAGCACTGCGATCAGGAGATATTCCAGGCTTTTCGCCAGCGCCATCAGGCCGGGCCCATCGGCATGGATCATCCAGGAATTGGCGACCAGATTGCGCAGCGGCATCACGATGCCGCCGCCGATCGATCCGGAAAACGTCGACAGTAGCAGCGTCCCGGCTGCGATCACGAACCAGGTGTTGATCTCCTGGCTTTTGGCGACGTCGCCGCGGTCGTGGGCGTCATCCAGGCGTTTTTGCGTGGGGTCTTCTGTCTTATCCGCTGTGTCGTTTTCGTCGGCCATGGTTTTCGGGCTTCATTTCAGCGGTATCAGCTCGTGCATGACGCCGATGAAATAATCGAGGAAGGTTCCCATCATCGCCGTGATGACGAGGGCGAATACGAGGAAGCCGGCCAGGATCGACAGCGGCACGCCGACGAAATAGACCTGCATCTGCGGCATCAGCCGCGCCAGCACGCCGAGCCCGATATTGAAGACCAGGCCGAATACCAGAAACGGCGCCGAAAGCTGCATGCCGATCTTGAACGCGGCGGCGAAGGCGCGGGTGGCGAGCGCCGCGATATCGCCGCTCGGCATCAACTGGCCCGGCGAAAAAATCGAGTAGCTGTCGTTGAGCGCGGCGATGACGAGGTGATGGCTGTCGGTTGCAAACAATAGCGTCACACCGAGGATGGTGAGAAAATTTCCGATCAATATGCCCTGCTGGCCCTGAGTCGGATCGACCGCGGTGACGAAGCCGAGGCCGAGCTGCTGGGCGATCACCGAGCCTGCGACCTGCAGCGCCGCGAGCGTCACCCGCGCGGTGGCGCCGAGCACGACACCGATGACGATCTCGTGAACCATCAATACCAATAGCGGCGTCAGCGACTGCAGGTCGATCTGATAGGCGGCGCGATGCAGCGGCAAAATCACCAGCGTCAGCACCAGCGCGATCGCGAGCTTGATGCGAACCGGAATATTGGACTCGCCCAATCCCGGCAACAGCATCACCATCGCGCCGATGCGGGCGAATACCAGCATGAAGGCGGCGGCGAGCGCGGGCAGCAGTGAAATATCGACGCGCATTTCCTAGCCGCAGTGCGGTGGATTTGACATTCGCATCAGCATTTCCGCGAATCCTCCATGCGAATGTCAAATCCACAGCACTGAAAAATTTATATTTGCTGGTGTCCCTACGGCTCTAACATTCGCAAGCGAGCCAGCCGCAACGGGATGCGAATGTTAGAGCCGGAACACCAGTGTGCATCAGCCGCCTATGATTCGCGACGATATCCGCATCATCTGCCCGTGCAGCGAGTCCGCCATGAACGGCAGCGCCAGCAACAGGGTCACGAAGATCGCCAGGATCTTTGGCACGAATACCAGCGTCTGTTCCTGGATCTGCGTCAGCGCCTGAAACAGCGACACCACAACGCCGACCACGAGACCAACGATCATCAGCGGCGACGACACCACGATGATGGTCCAGATCGCATCGCGCGCCACATCAAGGGTTTCAGGACCGGTCATTTTTGTCTCGCTCGGCTTTATCTACGCCCGTCATTCCGGGATGGTCCGCAAGACCAGACCCGGAATTTCGAGATTCCGGGTTCGATGCTTCGCATCGTCCCGGAATGACGCCCTAGAGAACTCAGATCGGCATCTTCATGATGTCTTCGTAGGACTGGATGACGCGATCGCGCACCGACACCAGCGTCGAGACCGCGACGTCGGTCTCCGCCACCGCCGTCACCACGTCCATCATGTTGGCCTTGCCCGATGCCATCGCGACCGTCTGCGCATCGGATTTTTTTCCCGCCTCCAGCACGCTTCCGA
>VAZH01000673.1 GCA_005884465.1 Alphaproteobacteria bacterium
GGTCTCGAAGGATGGCCGCGAGTTCACGCGTTGTATTCATCCTTCGAGGCTTGCTTCGCAAGCTCCTCAGGATGAGGTCAATATTCCTGCTGCCAGAGCTTTTGCCATACGCTAAACTATGCAAGTTAACTGCAGCGCAGGTCCAAGATGCAGATGCGCCCCGGCGACGATGATCTGCTGCTGATCATCGATGTGCAAATCGAT
>VAZH01000671.1 GCA_005884465.1 Alphaproteobacteria bacterium
GTCCAGATCGTGTGCAGATGGTCAGGCAGCACGACCATCGCATCGATTGCGAACGGATGATGCCGGCGCGTCTCACGAAACGCAGTACGCAGTTCATCGATGTGTTGCGTCAACAACCGCAACCGCCGCTCCGCCAGATTGACGGTGAAGAAGAAGCTGCCCCCGGCAATGAAGTTGCGACGATAGTCGGTCATGCGGGCATGCTAGCATGGTGCTGAGGCGACGTGATGGGTATCGCTGCGCTCCACCCAT
>VAZH01000672.1 GCA_005884465.1 Alphaproteobacteria bacterium
CGGAGCCCGCCGGCGCATCGGTGCCGAGGATGACGCGGGAAAGGTCGCCCATCTCGCGCGCGATCCGCAAGGTATAGAGCGCGGCGCGCTCGTTGCCGTTGTGAACCAGCTCCAGGCCGCGCTTGCAGCCCTCGCAGATGCAGCGGATCTGGTCGTCGGGCAGCGCGGTGTGGCCGCCATTGATGTGGCCGACCACGTCGGTGTCGGCTTCCAGCACCACGTCCTTGTCGATCAGGCCGGAGCCCGGAATCGACGGGCCGCCGGTGTGGATCGTGCTCTGGATGCCGTATTTGCGCGCCCAGCCCACCATCTTGCGCGCGGTCGGGCCGTCCTTGACGCCGCCGAGGCCGACTTCGCCGAGCAGTTTGACGCCGGCCGCGGCAAGCTCCCTGAAATCGTCCTCGACCATCTCGTTCTCGATCACCGGCGCGCCGGCGTGAACCTTCACCCCGCCGGGGCGCAGCGTCCAGAACGCGCGCTGGGCAAAGATCGCCATCGCCTTCAGGCCGACCACGTCGCGGGGGCGGCCGGGCATATGAACCTAGCCCGCGGAAATCATGGTGGTGACGCCGCCGTGCAAAAAACTGTCGATCCAGCCGATCTGGTTCTGCCGCGGCGTCCAGTCGCCGGCGACGGGGTGAACGTGGCTGTCGATCAGGCCGGGCGCGACGGTGCGGCGTTGACATCCCCGGCGCGGCCGATGGCGGTGATCTTGCCGTTCTCGGCGACGATGGTGTCGGCATCGAGGATCGGCTTCTCCATGGCGCCCGAGAGCACCAGCCCGATATTGCGGATCACGAGCTTGGTCGGGCCGGCGGCCTGGGGCTCATCGTGGGCCATGGGTTTTTCCTTGTTGTTCAATGCCTTCGCGGGCCGGGTCGCGGCATCTTGCGCGCGGCTTGACGGATCGATCAAGCTGGATTATTCATTTGTATACAAATGATTGTATACGAATGAGTTGACCGGCGCAAATCGACCTCCAGAGGGCGGAATCATGAGCAACTTCAATCAGGAAAGCGTTGTCAGCGTTCATCACTGGACCGACAATTTGTTCAGCTTCACCACCACGCGCCATCCGTCGTTCCGCTTTCGCAACGGCGAGTTCACCATGATCGGGTTGAAGGTCGGCGAGCGGCCGCTGCTGCGCGCCTACAGCGTCGCCAGCGCCAATTACGAGGACCGGCTCGAATTCTTTTCGATCAAGGTGCCGGACGGGCCGCTGACCTCGCGGCTTCAGCATCTCAAGCAGGGCGACGAGATCATCGTCAGCCGCAAGGCCACCGGCACGCTGGTGATCGACAATCTTCGGGACGGCCGCAACCTCTATCTGATCGGCACCGGCACCGGGCTCGCGCCGTTCCTCAGCGTGATCAAGGATCCGGAGACTTACGAGCGCTTCGAGAAAGTCGTGCTGCTGCACGGCTGCCGCCGCGTCGCCGAACTCGCCTATGGCGAGATGATCACCGAAAAATTGCCGCAGGACGATCTGATCGGCGACCTCGTGCGCGACCAGCTGATCTACTATCCGACTGTGACGCGCGACCCGTTCCGCAATCGCGGCCGGATCACCGACCTGATGACTTCGGGAAAACTGTTCAGCGATGTAGGCCTTGCTCCGCTTGCAAGCGAACATGATCGCGTCATGATCTGCGGCAGCCCGGCGCTGGTTCACGACACGCGCGCGCTGCTATCGGCCAAGGGCTTTGTCGAGGGCAATCACGGCGAGCCCGGCCACTTCGTGGTCGAGAAGGCATTCGCGGA
>VAZH01000045.1 GCA_005884465.1 Alphaproteobacteria bacterium
CTTGCTCCTCGACATGAAACGACACCATCATCGAGAAAATCGCGTGGCCGTGCTGAATCGCGCTAATCCGGCGGGTCGAGTAGCTCTTGCCGTCGCGCAGCCGCTCGACCTCGTAGATGATCGGAATCTGCGGATCGCCGGGAAGGATGAAATAGCAATGCAGCGAGTGCGGCAGGCGGCCTTCGACGGTGCGGCATGCCGCCACCATCGCTTGTCCGATCACCTGCCCGCCGAATACCCGCTGCCAGCTCGTCTTCGGGCTGTTGCCCCGAAACAGGTTCACCTCGAGCGGCTCGAGATCGAGAATCGAAATCAGGTCAATCAGGCCTTTGGACATGGAAGCGCTTTCAGTTCCTGGTCATTCCGGGGCGAGGCCAACGGGTCGGCGCTTTCGCGCCGCCCGATGACAGGCTCTGCCTCGAACCCGGAATCTCGAAATTCCCGGTTCACGCGAAGGGCGCGTGCCCCGGAATGACAATAGGAGAGGTCAGCCTTGTTTCGCGGCCCTGTTTCGCCCAGCTATAGTCAGGTAGCAAGTCTGGTCTATGACCTCTGTGAGTTAAGGGTTCGGCATGCCGGCACAGCGTAGCATTGTCATCGGCGGCGGCGCGTTTGCCGGGCTGGCGCTGGCACTGGGCCTGCGTCAGGGCTTGGGGGCCGATATTCCCATCATCGTCGCCGATCCGGCGCTGGGGCTGCGGCCAAGCCGCGATCCGCGCGCGACCGCCATCGTCGCCGCCTGCCGCCGGCTGTTCGAGGCGCTCGGGGTGTGGGATCAGGTGGCGGCGCAGGCCCAGCCCATTCTCGACATGGTCGTCACCGATTCCAGACTGCAAGACGCGACCCGTCCGGTGTTCCTGACTTTCGCTGGCGATGTCGAGCCCGGCGAACCGTTCGCGCACATGGTCGAAAATCGGTATCTGATCGATGCGCTGGTCAAGCGCGCGGAGGCTGAGGGCGTCGATCTCAGAGCCACATCGGTGACGACATTCGATTCGCGCAGCGATGGCGTCAATGTGACGCTGGCCGACGGTAGCATGGTCGAGGCGAGCCTGTTGGTTGCGGCCGACGGCGCGCGCTCGAAATTGCGCGAGCGTGCCGGCATTGTCACCTACGGCTGGGATTACGATCAATCGGGCATCGTGGTCACGGTCGGACACGAGCGCGATCATGACGGCCGCGCCGAAGAGCATTTTCTGCCCGCAGGTCCGTTCGCGATCCTGCCGCTGACGGGGAAACGCTCGTCGCTGGTATGGACCGAGAAGCGTGACGAGGCCGCGCGCATCGTCGCGCTTGGCGAGGATGAATTTCATCGCGAGCTCGAACAGCGTTTTGGGCTGCATCTCGGCGAGATCAAGGCGCTGGACAGACCGCGCGCGTTCCCACTTGGTTATTTTGTCGCGCGCTCGTTCATCGGCGAACGGCTGGCGCTGGTCGGCGACGCCGCGCATGTGATTCACCCGATCGCGGGACAAGGCCTCAACATGGGGCTGAAGGACGTCGCAGCGCTTGCCGAGGTAGTTGTCGATGCCGCAAGGCTCGGCATGGATCTCGGCCAGGCCGACGTGCTCGAACGCTACCAGCGCTGGCGCGGTTCGACACCATGGCGATGGGGCTGGCCACCAATTCGCTGAATCTCTTGTTCTCGAACGAATCGACGCTGCTGCGCGTCGTGCGCGATATCGGGCTCGGGCTGGTCGATCGCGCGCCGCCGCTGAAAAGCATATTCATCCGCCAGGCTGCGGGACTTGCAGGCGAGGTGCCGCGGCTGTTGAAGGGCGAGGCGTTATAGCCCTCAGCGTCGCCCCGCGCTGTAGCAATCATCAATGCACGTCGTCCCCGCGAAAGCGGGGACCCATAGCCACCGGCCCCAGCCGTTTGCGAAAGCCGTCCGCCGCAGTGGCTTAGCCGAGAGGCCGCGGAGTATGGGTCCCTGCTTTCGCAGGGACGACAGCTCAAACCATATCGCGCCTTCACTCGATCTTCCTCGCCTCTTCCGGCAGCATGATCGGGATGCCGTCGCGGATCGGATAGGCGAGTTTTGCGGAGCGCGAGATCAGTTCCTGCCTTGCTGCGTCGAACTCCAGGGGACCCTTGGTCACCGGACAGACCAGAATTTCCAAAAGCTTGGGGTCGACGGTGCCTTCAAGGCGTTCGGGCGGGGATGTCATGATCCTGGTCTCCGGCTTCTTGTTCGACGCTGTAGCATATCCGATCGTCACGTGTATCCGCGCAGCCCTTATCGCGAGGCCATCCGCAGCAGTTCGTCGAGCACCGCCCGCCGTCTTGCCCGGGCCAACGGTTTGTCCGACCGCGCAAAGCCGACAAATGCCCAGTAAAAAATCTGCGCTCGCGCACGGGCCACGCCGGGCGAAAGCCCGGATGCCCTGAGCATGCTTTCGACGTAGCCGAGCCGGCGTCGGTCGATGGCCTGCACGGCGCTTCGCGCCGCCGGGTCGACCGTGGCCCAGGTGCGGACCGCGTTCTCCAGCGCCAGCTTGCCGCCGAACGCCTGGCGCAGCAGAAGCGGCAGCCGGTCGTGGTTATCGGAGGCGGCCTCGAGATTGGCGATGATCTGCTCGGCGGCCACCTCGCGCCAATGCTTGAGGATCGCGGCGTGGAAGGCGCCGATGTCGGCGAAATGCCAGTAAAAGCTGCCGCGCGATACCCCCATTGCTTTCGCCAGCGGCTCGGCTTTCAGGGCCGTGAAACCGCGCTCAGCCAGCGTCTTGAGGCCCTGATCGAGCCAGTCCTTGGCGGAAAGTTGATCGGTCATTTTCCTTCCCGGGGGCACCTTACCATACACCACTGTATTGACAACCGCGGGCGGCTGTCCTAGAACCCATACAGTCATGTATGGAGCGCCCTCCGATGCGCGACCTCTTGCTGCAATGTTCCGGGATTGCCGCGATTGCGGCGGCACTCGTTCACGGCGTGCTCGGCGAAACCAAAGTATTCGCCCGCGCCACCATCACACCGCCGCGACTGCGGACCCTGATCCGTCTGGTCTGGCAGGCCGGCACCGTGGCCTGGATCGGCGGCGGCGTGCTGCTGATCGCCGCGCCGTTGATGGGCTCGGAGCCGGCACGGCACTGGATTATCGCAACGCTGGCATGCGTATTTGGCTTTGCCGCGCTGGCTAACGCCTGGGCGATGCGCGGCCGCCATTTCGGATGGGTGGCGCTCAGCGCGGTGGTCGCGCTCGCGGTTGCCGGATATTAGCGTGGCGAAAAGAGCTCTCTTCAATCTCCGCCGCTGAAGGGACTCTCCTGATCGCTCCCGACACCTTAGAATGTCTCTAGTTTAGAAGGAGTCTTTTTGCGCCTCCGGCAGCAAGCCGCTAGCTGACAGCATCAATCCCAAAAACGGAATGCGAGCGATGCGAGCGCGGATACCGCCTGGACGATGTCATAGCATTGTGCTCTGCGCGATCGCCTGTCTTTTTTGTGATAGCGGCACCGCGCACGCGGAGGATGCCAGCTCCTGGCGCGATATCGAGACCAAATACATTTTTGGATTTACCACCGGTTCCGGCATTGGCCTTGAAGGCGAGAAGGAATTCACCGTCGACAGCATTGGCCGGTTCGGCAAGCGCGATGGCCACTACGCGGCGACCGAGACCAAATACGAGTTCGAATTTACCCCGACCCAGTTCATCCAGATCGAATTCGGCGCGCTCGGAGCGACCCACCATATCGGCGGCGTGACCGATCTCGATGACCGGCGCCAGGTCGCATTGAGCGGAGCCTTCGCAGAATTCCGCTATCTTGCGATCGAGCGCACCTCGAACAACCCGTTGGCGGTCACGCTGGCGTTCGAGCCGACGGTGCGGCGGATCGACGAGACCGGCGGCGAACGCGTGCGCAATTATGAGTTCGAAACCATCATCAACGCCGATCTCGAGCTTCTGAAGAACCGCCTGTTTGCGGGGTTCAATTTGCTATACGAGCCCGAGGTCACACAGACTGCGGCGGGCGATACTGAGCGCGAGGCCAAGTTCGGCGGTTCGGCCGCGCTATCGCTTCGGATCGCGTCCAATGTCGTGCTCGGCGGCGAGGTCTGGTATCTCAGGCATTACGACGCCGCCAATTTAACGGCTTTCACCGGCGACGCCGTCATGCTGGGACCGACGCTCTATGTCCAGTTCACGCCAAAAATGTTCATGACCGCGGCGTGGAATACCCAGGTCTGGGGACGCGAGGTCGGCAATGCCGTCTCGCTGAACCTGGCCGAGTTCCAGCGCAATCGCGCCAGACTTAAATTCGCCGTCGAATTTTGATATTCCTTAAACCCGGATAACGCTGGACAGAGGTGTGCTATGGTTATCGTCATTAGAAAATTGATCTTGGCCGCGCTTTGCGCGATCGCGGTGCTTCCGCTCTCTCCGTCCCAAGCGCAACAGGCGACCGAGCTTCAACTGACCTATTCCAAGGGCCAGTTCCAGCCGAGCGAACTGCGCGCGCCGGCCGACAAACCCATCACGGTTCGTCTGAAGAACCTCGACGCCAAGGCCATGGAGTTTGAAAGCAAATCGCTGCGGGTGGAAAAGGTGGTCGCCGCCAACAGCGAGGGAGTCATCAATGTGCGGGCATTGAAACCCGGCCGCTACGAATTTTACGACGACTTCAACGAAAAGGCGCGTGGCGCCTTGGTCGTGCAATAGGCAGGCGCGGGTGTTGGCCGCACTGATCATCGTTTTTCGCGAGGTCTTCGAGGCCGGATTGATCGTCGGCATCGTGCTCGCGGTGACCGGCTCGGTTCCGCGTCGCAATCGCTGGATTGGCGGCGGCGTGCTCGTGGGTACGCTTGCGGCTTGCATCGTCGCCGCGTTTGCCGGCGTACTGTCCCAGCTATTTGCGGGCATGGGGCAGGAGCTGTTCAACGCGGCGATCCTGGCCATCGCCGTCATCATGCTGACGTGGCACAACGTCTGGATGGCGCGGCACGGCAGGGAAATGGCCGGAGAAATGCGCGCGGTCGGACAGGCGGTCGCGGACGGAACCAAACCGCTGCTGGCATTGGCTGTGGTGGTCGGTGTTGCGGTCTTGCGTGAAGGCAGCGAGGTCGCGCTGTTCCTGTATGGCGTCGCTGCGTCCGACGGTGGGTCGGCCTTGAGCCTCGCGATCGGCGGAATCATCGGGCTGGCGCTTGGAGCAGCCGTTTGCCTGCTAACCTATTTTGGCCTGATGCGCATCCCGCCGCGGGCATTGTTCGCGACCACGACGGTCCTGATCACATTGCTTGCGGCCGGCATGGCGGCGCAGGCGGTGGCATTCCTCGAACGCGCCAATTGGCTTACGCCCCTCGATACGGTGGCCTGGGACAGTGGCTGGCTGCTTTCGGAAAAGAGTATCGCCGGCCGGGCAATGCACACCTTGATCGGCTATACCGATCAGCCGACGGAAATGCAGCTTTTGGTCTATCTGGGCGTGCTTGTCGTGACCGTCATGCTGATGCGGCTGACGGCACCTGAACAGCGCGCCGGTGTTACCGCAACCGGTTGACGATCCGGCCGGGCAAGACCGCGCTAATTCCAATATGGCTTTAGTTTCTCGAACTCGCAAAAAGCACGCTCGGCCGCGGTGAGTAGGGGCTTGAACCGGGCTTCCTCGTGCCCTGTCAGCAAGCCTGCAGCGAATATGCGTCGGGACGGCCTGGCCGATCGTGCAGCCGAGGCCTTGGCGATCCGGCTCGTGAGCTTCTCATGCACGATGACGTCGTTCAAATCGCCAAAGCAATCCTGCATGTCCTTGAGCGCCGACAAGAAGGACTCTCGATGTTTTTCTTTCTTTTTTCCGGGAAACACCGTCTCATAGAACTCCGCAGCGTAGCGTAGTTTTTTCACCTGGATTCGAAGCTTGTGCCGCGCCTGAGCATCGAGTTTTGCCAGCATGCGGCCCCGTTTCCGAATCTTCTTCCGGCGTCGCGTCAGTTGCGCGCGAGCCAGCGTCTTGATCGGCTGCTCGCAACGCTGGCGCGCGAGTTCGTTTCGCGGCTCCCGCCAGCCGCCGACGTCGAGCCATGCGGCGAGGTTCAGCGTCAGGTCGCGAAATCGCCTCGAACAGACCGCCGTCAATGCGCGCGCCACGGCGGCGTCACGCCGGTCCGCCAGATCGTGCGACAGGCTTCGCATCCCGGTTAATCGTGCATGGCTCTTTTCAAGCGGCGCCACGACCCTGGTCAGGAAAACGTCGAATTCGCGCGCGGGACCAAGTTCGCTTGTGAGCCATTTCAGTTCCCGCTTGATGTCGCGCACTTCCGCTTCCGCAACAATATCCGAGAATAACGATATCGCGGCGCGCAGGCGTCGCAACCCGACGCGCATTTGATGGATGCCCGCAGGGTCTCCGGCAAGGATTGCCGGTTTGTTGGCGACTATCTGCTTGAGACAGGCAAATCCAATCGATTGGAACGCGGCGCTCGCCGGCATGTCCGGCGCAATGTCAACGGCGTCGCCTTTTGCGACCGCGGCGTCCTCGCCGGCGAGAAGCTCGTAGCCGCGTTGAGACTTGCTTTTGACGGCAAGTTCGCCAGACATAGCGTGTGCAATCGTGCGCGCGAACTCGAACAGGCGTGCTCTGTTGCCTCGCTTCAGCTCGAGTTCGGCCTCGCACAGCGGCAGCGTGCCATTGCCGGCATCGATTTCGCCGCGATCGATCGTCAATGCGATATCGCAGTCCTTGCGGGTAAGCGGATAGCTGGTGCGCTGCACGCGGGTTTCGAACACAGGGCGCAATCGCTTGCGCAGCTTCTTGATGCCCAATGGTTCGAGTGCCGATGTATCCGCCCGTTTCAGGTCCGGCCGGCTGTCGTCGACCGCCGCTTCCCATTCGCCGCGTTCGAACGGGCTTCCGTTATCTGACTTGATGGTCTGGATGTACCGACTGCCGGTGCGCCGGACGCGCAACGTCAGGCCGTTGTCTTTAAGTTTCAGTCGTTTAGTGTCGAAGTAGACCGAGAGCTGATTTTCGCTTCGCTTCGACCTGGTTGCCCCGCGGAGCAAGGGCACGCGCCGGAGCCGCGCGAAATTCGCGGATGGCAGCTGCAGCTTGATTTCGATTTCCTTCGGAGACGACACGAGTTGCTCCAAATGCCGGATCTCGACTAGGACATCGGCCGATGGAAACCCGGTTCCCACTTTTCCGGATAATGTGGCAGAACTCAATTCGGCAATAAGCGCACAGGTTCCCGGCCCTGCTGCGTCAAATCTTCGGTGGTCGGCTTGGTACTACTGCAGCGGCGGGTCGCCGCTGGTGCGCTTCTTCGCAAGATCCATCTCGGTGACCGCGATCAGGATTTCGGCGCGCGTTTTCAGGTCGGGCGCCTCAAGCATTGCCTGTTTTTCCGGCGGCCCGTAGGGCGACATCATCGCCAGCGCGTTGACCAGTGCCTCGTTGGGGGCGCTTTCGACGCCTTCCCAGTCCACCTTGAGATTATTGGCTTTGAGAAAATCCGTCAGCACCGCGAGCAGCGCCTCGCGGTCGACGGCTTCCTCGCCTTTGCGCGCCGTGAAATCGTCGAGGTAGGGAAAATAGTCCACCTTGCATTGTCGGTATGCGGTCTGCACGGCAATTTCCTCGATCACCTTGAAGCGCGTGATGCCCGTGAGTTCGAGGATGTAGCGGCCGTCGCCGGCCTCGGCGAGCTGGGTGATGCGCCCGACGCAGCCGACGCGAAACAGCTTCGGTTTGTCCTCGTCCGCCGAGTGGAAAACGTCCGGCTGGATCATGCCGATCAGCCGATGGCCGTCGCGCAGCGCATCGTCCACCATCGCAAGATAACGCGGCTCGAAGATGTTGAGCGGCATCTGGCCGCGCGGCAGCAGCAGCGCGCCGGGCAGCGGAAACACCGGTATCACCTCGGGAAGGTCGCCGGGCCCGCGATATTCGGCATTGATCGGCATCTGCGGCCCCGGCGCTAGTCTTTAAAGCATTGGTTTGGCGCGTATTCCAATCGCAAAACCGGTAACCAGCCCCGGATCAAGTCCAAGGGCATGCTTTTGCGGAATATGCGCTACGAGAACAAGATCGTCGATAGCCGCTTGCGTCCATCCATGGTGGCCTGATCGGCCGGCCCCCAGGCGTCGAAGAACTGCACGAGTTGCTTTCGCGCGGCATCGTCGTTCCATTTGCGGTCGCGCTTGACGATCTCGAGCAGTTGATCGGTGGCTTCAGCGCGCTTGCCTGAGGCGTTAAGCGCGGTCGCGAGATCGAATCGCGCCTGATGATCGAGCGGATTTGCCGCGACTTTCTGTTCCAGCTCGCTCACCGGGCCAAGCGCCTTGGCCTGTTCGGCGAGATCGATCGCCGCCTGCACGGCCTTGACCGTCGGGTCATTGCGCTTCGATTCCGGCACCATGGCCAGCGTCTGCTTGGCTTGCTCGATGGCCCCGGTTGCAACGTAGCATTTGGCAAGCCCCGCCAGCGCTGCGATATTGGTCGGGTCCGCCGCCAGCACCTCGGCATAAATTTGCGCTGATGTGGCGGGATCGCCTTCCGCCAGAACCGCTTCGGCCTCCTTGAGAATTTCCGCGACATTAGGCTCGCCAGCGGCCGGCATGCCTGCCGACACCTTGTTGATGAAAGCGTTGACCTGGCTCTCCGGCACCGCGCCCATGAAACCGTCGGCGGGCTGGCCGTTGACGAAGGCGATCACGGCCGGGATCGACTGGATACCCATCTGGCCCGGGATAGCCGGATGCTCGTCGATGTTCATCTTCACCAGCTTGACCTTGCCCTTTGCGGCGCGGACCGCCTTCTCCAGAATCGGCGTGAGCTGGCGGCACGGGCCGCACCATGGCGCCCAAAAGTCGATCAGCACCGGCTGCCGCTTTGACTCCTCGATGACGTCCTTCACGAACGTCTGGGTGGTCGTCTCCTTGATCAGATCGGGCGCCGCCTGCGGCGCCGCTCCACTGCCCTGCTCTACTATCGTCACGGGAATCCTCGCCTTGTGTGTGAAGGATCGGGTCTATTTTAGCATGTCCCAGCCCTAATTGGCGCTTGACGGCCCAATTTGCAATCGGCGGAACCCCGCCCGGCTGCTTTTGGGCTGATTTGCGGGCCGATCGCCGATCATGGCCGCTCGGCCAGGCCTGTTCCCCGGGGGCAGCGTGACCTGTTGCATTCACGGGCCGCATTTGGCATAGCTCTGCCCGTTGCCGGCGAGGGATCGCCGTCAATCTCTCGGATGCGGGTGTAGCTCAGTGGTAGAGCACGACCTTGCCAAGGTCGGGGTCGAGGGTTCGAGCCCCTTCGCCCGCTCCAGATTTTCTCAGGTGGCAAAGCAGTAACTTGATGACGAGCCGCCGCTTGGCGGCTTTGTTGCTTTATGCCCGTTCAACTAAAATCGTGGCATCCGCGATTCCTGATCGCCGACGATGAAAGCCTTTTCTGTTAGGTATGGAAATGCAATGCTCCAATACCAGAGGTTGCAAAGTCGTTTGGTGATGCGCCGAGGGCAATCCCATGAGCCGAAACATTGTTCTGCTGTCCGACGGCACTGGCAATTCCGCGGCGAAGGTGTGGCGCACCAATGTCTGGCGCACCTTCGAGGCGCTGGACCTTTCCGGTTCGGACCAGGTCGCGTTCTATGACGACGGCGTCGGCACTTCGTCGTTCAAGCCGTTGGCGATTCTCGGCGGGGCGTTCGGCTTCGGCCTGAAGCGCAACGTGATCGACATCTACAAATTCGCATGCCGTAATTATCGCGACGACACCGACCACATCTACGGATTCGGATTCAGCCGTGGCGCCTTCACGATCCGCGTCGTCATCGGCCTGATTCTCAATCAGGGCCTGGTGTCGGCCCAGAATGAAGCGGAACTCGACAGAAAGGCCCGCGCGGCCTACCGTCAGTATCGGCGGGAGCGGTACCATACTGTCTGGCACATCGAGGATGTTTTCCGCGCGATCCGCGACCTGTTTCTGCCGAAAGATTACGACAAGGCCGACAATCGCCCGGTGGGAAAGATTCGCTTCATCGGGGTCTGGGACACCGTTGCTGCGTACGGAGCGCCATTGGATGAGATGACGCGCGGCATCAGCAAATGGATCTGGCCGCTGGAGCTTCCGAACCACACGCTCAACCGCGAGCGGGTGATGCGCGCCTGCCAAGCCCTCGCACTCGATGAAGAGCGTACGACGTTTCATCCCGAACTATGGAACGAGCGGGTCGTGCCTCCCGGGGAATTCGATCCGGATAAAGAACGCTTCATCAAGGACGAGCAAATCAGCCAGGTCTGGTTCGCCGGCGCGCATTCCAACGTCGGCGGCGGCTATCCCGACGATACGCTGGCCTACATTCCGTTCGTCTGGATGATCACCGAGGCGCAGCGCTGCGGTTTGAAGTTCAAATCGGATGCCGCGACGCCGCCGGCTGACCCCGATACGTTCAAGAACGCGATCTCGAAACGCGACAAGGATGGCCGCATCTACGATCCGCGCAAGGGGCTTGGTGGCTACTACCGCTATGGGCCGCGCAAACTGGTGCAGCTTTGCAACGCGCAATACTCCAAGAAGGAAGACGACGAAGTCCTGATCGAGCGGCCGAAGATCCACGAAAGCGTCTTCCGGCGGATCGACAATCATGCCCACGCCTATGCACCGGTCGGCTTGCCGCCGACCTACGACGTCGTCAAGGAAAACGGTACGATCGTCACGCCGGATCAGTATGGCTTCGAGACCGACAACGACGCGAAGGCCCGCGCGGACGCGCAGGAGCATATCTGGAACGAGATCTGGAAACGCCGAATCGTATATTTCGCAACGGTCGGCGCCACGGTGTGGTTGTTCGCGTATCCGCTGCTCCGCTCGGCTCCCCGCTCCGACGAGTATGTCAGCCCAATCCGATGGGTATCCGATCTCATCCGCATTGTCGGTAATTTCCTGCCCGGCTTTGCCGAAACCTGGATCAACGGCTTCGCGCGTAGCCCCGGCCAGTTCGTGGTCCTGCTGCTTCTCGTGGCCGGCTTGACCTGGCTCGGAGCTGGAATTGCATCGCAAATATCGGACCGTATGGGGGCGATCTGGCGGCGCGTTAGCTCTGCGCCATCGGGTCTTCCGGACGATGCCGTCTACGGGCTTCGTAGCAATAAATACTATATAGCGCTTCACGAGGGGTTGAAGCGGAAATGGGCGCCGGCTTTCTTTGCACTGCTGTTCGTTTACCTCGGGGCCACCTTCGCCAGCCACCTGCTTTACAATGTTCAGGACGTTGCGGGCTGGACCTGCGTTGAAGACGGCACGGCAAGCGGCCTCGCCAAGGGCGAAAAGCGCGAGGTGGATTTCGCCACGTCGAACCTCTGCAACAGGACCGGGATTGCCGTCGAGGGCAATGGCGCGAAATATCACATAGCGATCAAGGCGACATCGCAGTGGCGCGACGATGGCATCCCGTCACAACTCGGCGGGTTCTATTCCACCGACGCACCGGCCTGGTATCAGCGCGTGTTGTTTATGCTTGGCGTTCCGCTCCGCCGTGAACTGACGCGGCCATGGTTCCGGCTGGTCCTGCGCTACGGCGCGACCGGCGGCGAGGAAGTGTTCCTTGATCCGGATCCAGAGGACGGCACGATCGAAGAGGTCATCCGGCCGACCCGTAAGGGCGAACTGTTTGTTTTCGTCAACGACGCCGTGGTCGGCATTCCCGGGCTTTACGATGTTTTCTACCGCAACAATGAAGGCGGCGGAAAACTAACGGTGACCCGGAGATAAAAGCGCGCGATAATCGCATCCGGTTTCCGCGGCAGCATCCCGATTCACGTTCCGGATCGAGATGCTTTGGTCTCCAGCCGAACGCGCCCCGTCGCGCCGCTCAGCCGCTGGTCGAATCCCTGGGCTAACCCCCTGCCCATTCGCCAGCTCGGCCGCTATAGCGTAAGTGGAAACGATAATGACACTGCCTTCGACCTGAGCACGGTTGGTAACACGAGAGGTGCGGGCAATGTCGATGCCGCACTGCAGCGTCCGCAAAAATTACATCGAATAAAACCGATCGAAAGAAATTTTTTCTCAGCTTATTTTTACCCTCACAGAGACGCGCGGCGCGCTTCTCTCCCTCAGTGGATGTGATAACCTTTTGGGGTCTGACCCACCTTACAGCAGACCAAAGTTCGTCTCTCGAAACGTTCAAAATAAACAACACGCGCAGCCGCCGGGCTGCAGAGGGAGTGACGCGATGAAATCGACATTCAATCGATCCGTTCTTGCGCTCGCAGCGATCCTCGTTGTCGCGGGGGCCAGTCAGGCCGGCGCGCAGGATAAGCCGCTCAAGAAGTACGAGTCCGGCACCAAGGAATTCTGGACCCATCCGCCGGATGATTGGTTCCTCGGCGACGAGACCGAAGCCCAAAAGGGCCTCGCGCCGCCGTCGGGCCCGCCGACCGGCGCGTCGGAGGCCGAACTCGCCGCGATGATGAAGAAGATCAAGCTGCCGCCGGGCTTCCAGATCGAAGTCTACGCGCCGGGTGTGCTGCAAGCGCGGCAGATGGCCTGGGGCGACAAGGGCACGCTGTTCGTCGGCTCGTTCGACCTCGGCAACGTCTATGCCATCACCGACACTGGCGGCAAGAGAGAGGTCAAGACCGTCCTCAAGAAGCTCAACATGCCCACCGGGCTAGCGTTCAAGGATGGTGCGCTGTACGTCATCGCCATCGACAAGCTGATCAAATACGACAACGCCGAAGCCAACCTCGACAAGCTCGGCGACGGCAAGGTGGTCTATGACGACATGCCGTCCTACGTGGCGCATGGCTGGAAGTACCTCGCGCCCGACAAGGACGGCTGGTTCTACGTGCCGTTCGGACCTCCCTTCAATATCGGGATTCCGCCAACCAGCGTAGCGCAGATCCGTC
>VAZH01000046.1 GCA_005884465.1 Alphaproteobacteria bacterium
CACCGCCATGTCGAACACCGGACCGGAATAGACGGTCATCGTCGCCCCCCTTAACTTTTTGTCAGGAACCCAGAACAACCGTGAACCGTTGGATCGGCCCTTACGCTGACGATGGCAGGGGATGGTGGTAATCCGGCCAAATGCTTATCTCAAGCGATTAGGGCGGCACACTTGCGAATAATTTTAGGCAATCTCCCGCAATAAGCAGTGCTAGTGTGGGGCGCCGCCGGGACCCACCCATCAGCCCATGACGGATGACTTTATGCAGGCTCTCTTCATCGGACAAACCTATATCGATGTCACCTTCATCACCGACCACATGCCGATCGGCGACGAGAAGCATGTGGCAAAGGCCTATGCCGTCTCGTTCGGCGGCAACGCCGTCACGGCGGCGTTCTGCTGCGCCAAGCTCGGTATCGTGCCGGACCTGATCGCAACCGTGGCCAATGACTGGTTGGGGCGGATGTTTCAGGACATGAGCGCGAAGTACGGAATTTCGATCCATCCGCGCAAGGTCAAATCCTCGTCGCTGTCGTTCATCATGCCGAAGGAAGGCAAGCGGGCGATCGTGCGCTGCCGCGACGACGAGCATATCCACCCCTTTCCGCTTCTCAACCTCGGCGGCTGCCGCGCGCTGCATGTCGACGGTCACCAGCCGGACGCCGCGATCCATTACGCGAAACTGTGCCGCGAGGCCGGCATCCTGACATCGCTCGACGGCGGTGGCCTGCGCACCAACACCCACGAGCTGCTGGAATTCATCGACGTCGCCATCGTCGCCGAGCGGCTGTGCGAGCAGATGGACCTGACGCCGGAAAAAATGCTGGATTATCTCAAGAGCCGCGGCTGCCGGGTCGGCGGCATCACCATGGGAGAACGCGGCCTGCTCTGGTACGACGAGACCGGTGCCATCCGCGCGCTTCCCGCGCTTCCGATCCCGCGTGAACGCGTGCTCGATACCAATGGCGCCGGCGACGTGTTTCACGGCGCCTATATCTATTCCTACCTCAGCAACCCCGGCAAAAGCTGGCACGACCATTTCGATTTCGCGCGCGCGGCGTCGACCTACAAGATTCAGCGCCTCGGCAACGAAGCCGGACTGCCCACGGTTGCCGACGTCGAGGCCGTCAGGCAGGAGTTCGAAGTCCGGGCATAACCAGCTCTTTCGGGAATAAAGCATGGGCCGCGTTTTCGTCGCCGGAAGCATCAACATGGATGTGGTGGCGACGGCCGAGCGGCATCCCCGCATCGGCGAGACCGTTACTGGTGATGCGGTGCTTTATTTTCCCGGTGGCAAGGGCGCGAACCAGGCGGTTGCGGCGGCAAAGCTCGGCGCGCCGACCACGCTGATCGGCCGGCTCGGCAAGGATGCGTTCGGCGATGAACTGAAGACATTTCTGGCTGCACAGGGAGTAGACCTGAGCCTTGTGCAGCAAACATCCGAGGCTCACACCGGTACCGCCCTCATTACAATCGCCAATGCCGACAACACCATCGTCGTCATTCCCGGCGCGAATGCGCTGGTGAGTGCCACCGATGTCGCCGCGGTTGCTCTCGCGAAGGGCGACGTGGCGGTCAGCCAGTTCGAGATTCCGCTGCCCGCCATCGGCGCCTTCTTCGGGCGAGCCCGTGCAGCCGGCGCAACGACGATCCTCAACCCGGCGCCCGCGATCGAAGCGGAACACGAGCTGCTCGACCTCGTCGATATTCTCATCCTCAACGAAAGCGAACTCGGCTTCCTGGCACAGACCGAGCTTCGCGACACCGACGATCCCGCGTGCTTCATCGAAGTTGTCAGATCGTTGCAAGCCGGCAAAGACAAAACCATCTGCGTGACGTTGGGTAAGCGCGGTGTGGTTGCGCTCATAGACGGCAAACCGCTGATCATTCCGGGCCATATCGTCAAGGCCGTCGATACCACCGGTGCCGGCGATTGTTTTGTCGGCGCCGTCGCGGCGCAGCTTGCGGCGGGAAAATCACGTCACGATGCGCTGCACTATGCCAATGCCGCGGCGTCGATCTGCGTACAGCGGATGGGCGCCGCGCCGTCGATGCCGACGGCGATGGAAGTTGAGACGACCCTCTCCGCTTGTCGTCCCCCGAAAGCGGGGACCCATAGCCACCGGCGTCAGTTGTAACGAAAGCCGTCCACCATTCTGCCAGAACGAGAGGCCGCGGCGTATGGGTCCCCGCTTTCGCCGGGACGACCAAAAACTACCTCAGCATCCCGAAGGTACGCGGCAGCCACAGCGTCAGTTCGGGGATCAGCGTAATCGCAATCAGCGACATCAGGAGCGGAATCAGCCAGGGCAGGATCGCCATGGTGGTACGCTCGATCGACAGTTTTGCTATCCTGGCCAGGACGAACAGCACCATGCCGAGCGGCGGATGCAATAATCCGATCATCAGATTGAGCGTCATCACCACGCCGAAATGAACGGGATGGATGCCGGCCTTCAGAATAATCGGCATCAGCACCGGCACCAGAATGCTGATCGAGGCGATCGGCTCGAGGAAGCAGCCGACGACCAGCAACAGCACGTTGATCAGCAAGAGGATGATGTATTTGTTGTTGGTGAGGTTCAGCAGTGCCTCGGCGCCCGCCTCTGTCAGCCGCGTCGTTGTCAGCACCCATCCGAACAGCGAAGCCGCGGCCACGATCAGAAGCACACCCGCGGTGGTCTCGATGGTATCCATCGAGACCTTGTAAAACTGTTTCAGCGACAGCGAGCGGTACAGGAAAATTCCGAGAAGCAACGCCCAGGCGCAGGCCGCGATCGCAGCTTCCGTCGGGGTGAACCAGCCGAAGGTCATACCGCCGATAATGATGGCGGGCGTCAGCAAGGCCGGCATCGCAGCGACAAAGGTGCGGCCGAGCGTGCTCCACCGAAACGCCTGATCGCGGCCCATGCCGTAGCGGCGCGCGCAATAGGTCACGTACAGCATCATGAAGATTGTCATGACGGCGCCGGGAATGAAGCCGCCGAGGAACAGCGCGCCGATCGAGACATTGCCCATCATGCCGTAGATCACGAACGGCAGCGATGGCGGAATGATCGGACCGAGCGTGGCGGATGCGGCGGTGACGCCGACCGAAAATTCGGTGCTGTAACCGTGGTCCTGCATCGCCTTGATTTCGATGGTGCCGAGGCCGGCGGCGTCCGCAATCGCGGTGCCCGACATGCCGGCAAAAATCACCGATCCGAAAATATTGACATGCGCCAGACCGCCGCGCATCCAGCCGCAGGTCGCCACCGCGAAATCGTAGATACGGTTGGTGATACCGGCGGAATTCATCAGGTTTCCGGCCAGAATGAAGAACGGCACCGCCAGCAGCGGAAAGCTGTCGAGCCCTCCGGCCATGCGGTGCAGGATCACGAAGTCCGGGATATGCGCGATGAAGTGCGTGTAGAGCAGCGACGAAAACGCCAGCGCGATGAACACGGGCACGCCGGCGAGCAGTACCGCAATGAAGACGAAAATCAGAACCGGCATCGCTCGACCCTGCTTTCAATCGACGGGGATTTGCTCGGTGACGTCGGGAGCGCGCCGCCAGCCCTCTCGCGCATTGCGCCAGACCACCTGGACCTGACGTGCGAGCATCATTAAGCAGCCGAGGCCGACAACGCCGTAAACGATGCTCATCGGTAGTTCGAACACCGTCATGGTCTGGGCCTGCATGCGCTCGATGATCGTCACCGAGAAATAAGCCAGCAGCGCCATGAACCCGAGCGTGACGAAATCGATCAGCGCCAGCAACGCGCTGCGCAGCGGCCCCGGCTTCATCAGGTTCGACAGCAGCTCCACCGCGATGTGGGACTTCTTGCGCGTCACCACGGCGCCGCCGATGAACGCCAGCGACATCAGACCATAGCGCGCGATCTCCTCGGTCCAGGACAGGCTGTCGTTGAGGATGTAGCGGGTGAAGAATTGCAGGAAGACGATGAACGCCAGCGACCAGAACAGCGCAAACGCGATCCAGTCCTCCGGGTGGTGCTCGATAACAACCTCCTCGTCCTTGGCGACAATCAGGTGAACGTCGTCCGACGGGGCATCGGGTTTAGGCTTGGTGTTCATGACGGACAGCTTCCCATGTCGCAAAACTAACACTGTCGTCCCCGCGAAAGCGGAGACCCATAACCACTGACGTCGATTGCGACAGATGGCGTTTGCCACACTGCCTAATAGAGACGGCACCGCGTATAGGTCCCGGCGTTCGCCGGGACGACATCGTGGCTACTTCAACGCCTGCAGTTCGTCGTACTGGGCCTGCGTCCAGCCGGCGCCCGCGGAAGCATCATTGTGCAGCGGGATCGCCGCCTTGCGGAAGGCCTCGCGATCGGGCTCGACCACGGTCTTGCCGAGCTTCTTGAATTCCGCTGCCAGCACTTGCTCGGATGCCCGGATTTTGTCAGTCGCCTTGGACGCGGCCTCCTTGAGGACATCCTGGAAGATCTTCTGTTCGTCCGGCGTCAGCTTCGACCAGACATGGCTGCCCAAAACCGTCACCAGCGATTCCGTGATGTGGCCGGTCAGGATGACATGACTCTGCACTTCGTAAAATTTCTTGGCCATGATGGTCGGTAGCGGATTTTCCTGCCCGTCAACGGTGCCCTGCTGCAGCGCCAGATACACCTCCGCGAAAGCGATCGGCGTGGCATTGGCGCCGACCGACTTGGTGAACATCAAGAACAGCGGCGCCGGCGGCACCCGCAGCTTCATGCCCTTCATGTCCTCCGGCTTCTTGATTTCCTTATTAGCGGTCACCATGCGCTGGCCGTAATAGGTGATCGCGACGATCTTGTGCTTGCTCTTGTCGTCGTACCCCTTGGCAAGATCGGTAAACAGTTTGCTGTCCCGATAGGCTTTCCAGTGATCGAAGTCGCGCAGGATGAACGGCGCGCCGGTAATGCCGAGTGGCTTGTAGGTCGTGGCGGCAAAATTGACGCCGGTGTAAATCAAATCGACGGTGCCGAGGCCGAGTCCCTCGTTGATCTGGTTTTCGTTGCCGAGCTGCGAAGCCGGGAAAACCTGGATTTCGTACTTGCCGTTGGTGCGCTTCTTGATTTCGTCGGCCGCCCACAGCGCCTCGGTATGATACGGCTCACCGATCTCGTAGACGTGCGCCCACTTCAGTTTGGTCTGGGCCGAGGCCGGTCCCGCGATTGCTGCTGCGATGATGAATGCCGCCGCGAGCGCGAGACGGCGTGTCCAGACGGGCATGACACCCTCCCCAATGATTACCTTAAGACCTCGTTGACGGGTCCTCAGTCGACAAGGTCGCCGATATGAACAGCGGAAGCAAGTGGTCGTGAAACCAACTTAAGCCAGCGCAGCCTTCAAATCGAAGTCGGTATCCGCCGCCTGTTCCGGTTCGATCGACCGGTTCATGGCAAGGACGCGGCGTCCGAACACATGGTCCGAAGCCCGATTGATGGACTCGATCCCCACGAGCTGCCCGGATTTATAGCAGAATGCCGAAAATGATCTCTGGGCGCGATCACCGCGCACTGCGACGCGATCGTAGCCGGTGGTCAGACCGGCGATCTGAAGCTTGTCGTCGCCCTGGTCGCTCCAGAACCATGGCAGGCCATCGTAGGTCTTGGCGTCGCCGGTCAATCGCGCCGCAACGCAGCGCGCGTGATCGGTGGCGTTCTGCACGGACTCCAGCCGCAGCGACGCGCCGAAGCGCGGGCTTGCGAACAGCGCACAGTCGCCAATCGCCGAGATGTTCGGATCCGACGTCAGCAATTGCTCGTTGACGATGATGCCCGACGCGACCGGCAGGCCAGCTTCCGCTGCCAGCTCGACATTGGGCAGGACGCCGACGCCGACCACGACAAGGTCCGCCGGCACATGGCGGCCGTCGCTGAGGCTGACACCTGCCACCTTGCTGCCATCGCTCTCGATACTGGTCGCCTGCACGCCGAGATGAATGCGGATGCCCGCCGCGGTGTGCCGTTCCTGGAAAAAGTCCGAGATTTCCGCGGTCACCGCCCGCGCCATGACGCGCGTTCCGAGTTCTACCACATCCACCTCCAGGCCCTTGGCCCGGGCTGTGGCGGCGAATTCCAGGCCGATGAAGCCGGCGCCGATGACGACGACATGCCCGGCCGACGCGGTCCGCTGCCGCAATGCCTCGCTTTCATCCAGGATTCGCAGATAGCGCACGTCTTCGAGGTTGGCGTTGGGGAGGTCGAGCAGCCGATTGCGCGCGCCGGTGGCCAGCACCAGATGCCCGTAATCGAGCGACGAGCCGGATGCGAGCGAGAGCCTGCGGGCACCGCGATCTATGGAAGCGGCATGATCGGCGATCAACTCGATGTTCTGCTCGCGATAAAATTTGTCGGGGCGGAACATCAGGCTGTCCGGACGGCCCTCGCCCTTCAGGTAGCCTTTGGACAAAGGCGGGCGCTGATAGGGCAAATGCGGCTCATCGTTGATCAGGCAGATGCGCTCGGCAAAACCATGCTGCCGCAACGATGCCGCGACCTGGAAGCCCGCGTGACCGGCGCCGACGATCAGAACTGTTCCTTGAGCCATTGGGTCAGACCGGCACGATGCGAAATGGGG
>VAZH01000047.1:0-1694 GCA_005884465.1 Alphaproteobacteria bacterium
GTCGGGATGCGGGCGGGTGACGAGAACGGCCATGGGTCAAACTCTCCGCCTCAGGATTTTGGCAGCAACGGACGATTGCACTTTGAGACCTCGCAATGCTAGAGCCTGATCGGTCCTGATTAGATCAGAACCGAGGATCTGATCTATCCCCGTCATCCTGAGGAGGTCGCGAAGCGGCCGTCTCGAAGGACGACGGGGCGCGTGTTCCGCAAAAAGTGGAGACCGGTTTTGCGACCGGAACACGCGCAAATTAAAGGTTCTTGGGCCATCCTTCGAGGCTCGCTACGCTCGCGCCTCAGGATGACGGGTTTAAGACAAGCGCGCCGATTCAACTCAAGGCCATCCCAATCCACGTGGATACCGAAACGCCGCTTTGGCCGCCAACGCAAGGGTTCAAATTGGGTAACGATACGCCAATGCTGGTACTGGGCATCGAGACCACCTGCGATGAAACCGCAGCCAGCGTGGTCGAGCGCCTGAGTGACGGGTCGGGGCGGATTTTGTCCAATATCGTCCGCTCGCAGACCGAGGAACACGCCGCCTTCGGCGGCGTGGTGCCGGAGATCGCGGCGCGCGCCCATGTCGATCTGCTCGACGGTATCGTTGGCAGCGCGATGAAAGAGGCGGGCATTGGCTTTGCGCAGCTTTCGGCGGTGGCCGCAGCCGCGGGCCCCGGCCTGATCGGCGGGGTGATCGTGGGTCTCACCACCGCGAAAGCGATTGCGATGGTGCATAATACGCCGCTGATTGCCGTGAACCATCTCGAAGCTCACGCGCTGACGCCGCGGCTGACTTGCGCGCTGGCGTTTCCCTACTGTCTGTTTCTCGCCTCCGGCGGTCACACCCAGATCGTCGCCGTGGTCGGCGTCGGAAAATATGTCCGTCTCGGCACCACCGTCGATGACGCGATGGGGGAGGCCTTCGACAAGATCGCAAAAATGCTTGGGCTGCCCTATCCGGGGGGACCGGAGGTGGAACGCGCAGCTGATGGCGGCGACGCCAAACGGTTCGCATTTCCGCGGCCGATGCTCGGGCGCGCCGACGCCAATTTCTCCCTGTCGGGATTGAAGACCGCCGTGCGCAACGAAGCCAGTCGGCTGACGCCGCTGCAACCGCAGGACGTCGCCGATCTCTGCGCCAGCTTTCAGGCCGCGGTGCTGGAATCGACGGCAGACAGGCTGAGAGTCGGCCTAAAGCTGTTTCACGAACAGTTCGGCCCGCCGCGCGCATTGGTGGCCGCCGGCGGCGTCGCCGCCAATCAGGCGATCCGCGGCGCGCTGCAGGATGTCGCCGCAACAGCGCAGACCACGCTGATCATCCCGCCGCCCGCGTTGTGCACCGATAATGGCGCGATGATCGCCTGGGCCGGCGCGGAGCGCTTGGCGATTGGCCTGACCGACGCGATGGATGCTGCACCCCGCGCGCGCTGGCTGCTTGATGCCAACGCCACGGCGCCGGCGGGGTTTTCCAATACCCGTGCGGGTTATTAGAGGCTTGCCATGCAGAACCGCTGGAAACGAATCTTTACCTCTCCCCACCTGCGGGGAGAGGTCGGATTTTACGCGCAGCGAAAAATCCGGGTGAGGGGGACTCTCCGCGAGTCCATCTTTCACCGTCCTCGCGGCAGCAGCCCCTCACCCCAACCCTCTCCCCGCATCCGCCTTCGCCCGAAGGCGGGCTTCGGCGGACAAGAG
>VAZH01000047.1:1838-9522 GCA_005884465.1 Alphaproteobacteria bacterium
TGACTGACGATATCGCCGTTGCCGCGGCTGCGGACATCGTCCTGATCGCGACGCCCGCGCAGAATTTGCGCGAGGCCGTCGCCGCGCTCGCTCCGCATCTCGCCGCGACAAGACCCGTCATCGCCTGCGCCAAGGGGATCGAGCGCGGCACCCACAAATTCATGACCGAGGTGATTGCGGAAACAGCAATCAACGCGATACCCGCGATCCTGTCGGGGCCGAGTTTTGCCGAGGATGTGGCGCGCGGCCTGCCAACGGCCGTCACCTTGGCAGCGAAGGACGAAACCCTCGCCAGCGCGCTGGTGCAGGCGCTGGGATCCTCGACCTTCCGGCCCTATCACACCACGGATGTGCGCGGCGTCGAGATCGGCGGTGCGGCGAAAAACGTGCTCGCGATCGCGGCGGGTATCGTGGTCGGCAGGAAATTGGGCGCGTCGGCGCAAGGAGCGCTGACCACGCGCGGCTTCTCTGAACTGACGCGGCTGGGGCGTGCCTGCGGCGCGCGCAGCGAAACCATGGCGGGGCTTTCGGGTCTGGGCGATCTGATTCTGACCTGCTCCAGTCCGCAGTCGCGCAATTTTGCGCTCGGCATCGCGCTCGGCCGCGGCGAGCCGCCGCCGCGCGATAAACTGGCCGAAGGCGAATTCACCGCACCGGTGCTGATCGAACTGGCCGCTTCGCAACATGTCGATATGCCGGTATCAAACGCCGTTGCGGCGATCCTGAGCGGAGCGGTGACGATCGATGCGGCGATCGAAAGCCTGCTGACGCGCCCATTCAAGGCGGAGGGATAGCTTCACCTCGTCATGCCCGCGCTGAAGCGCGAAGCGCGTCTCCTCCCTTGACCTCGCGGGCATCCACGTCTTGATAATGAGTGATGGAAAGACGTGTGAGTGATGGAAAGACGTGGATGGCCGGAACAAGTCCGGCCATGACGAGCAAGTGGTGGGCGTCATGAACTACTGGCTGGTGAAATCCGAACCCTCGAGCTGGTCCTGGGACCAGCAGGTCGCAAAAGGCGCCAAGGGCGAAGCCTGGACCGGCGTGCGCAATTTCACCGCGCGGCAGAATCTCGTGAGCATGAAGAAAGGCGACCGCGCCTTTTTCTATCACTCCAACGAGGGCAAGGAGATTGTCGGGATCGCGGAAGTCGTCAAGGAGGCCTATCCCGATCCGACCGACAAGACCGGCAAGTTTGTCTGCGTAGACCTGAAAGCGGATAAGCCATTGAAAACGCCGGTGACAATGGCCGCGATCAAGGCCGACAAGCGACTGAGTGGCATGGCGCTGGTAAAATATTCGCGGCTATCGGTTCAGCCGGTAACGGCGGAGGAGTGGAAGATCGTCTGCAAGATGGGTGGGATGTAGACTCGTCATTGCCGGGCTTGACCCGGCAATCCATCACTTTGCTCAAAAAAGCATTTTTTTAAGATGGATGCGCGGATCAAGTCCGCGCATGACACGTAACTACGCCGCCACCGTCGCAACCACTTGCGCCAGGAGCTGCTCGCGCTTCGATTGCGAGCGATAGCCCTTCATCGTCGCCGCAAAACGCTCGAGGATGCCATCTTCGAACGCGGTCACGATGGTATCGTGCACGTAGCTCTTGCGGCAGATCGCCGGCGTGTTCGACAATTCGTCGGCCGCGGCGCGCACCGCTTCCAATACCTGCCTGCGGCGGCCGCGGGCGCTTGCCGCCGGCGAGATCCGCGACAGCGATTCCAGCACCACGGCGGACGCCATCAGCGTGCGAAAATCCTTCAGCGAAATCTTGATGCCGGCGATCTCGCGCAGGAAGGCATTGACCTGCGTGGTCGAGACGGTGCGGACATTGCCGGAATTGTCCCGATAGTGGAACATCCGCTTGCCCGGCAGGCCGCGCAGGATGCCGATGGCGCGCACCAGCTTGGCGGCATCGCATTCCTTGCGCACGATCTTGCCGCCCTTGCCCTTGAAGGTCAGCACGACGCAATCGTCTTCCAGCGCGACATTCGACTTCAAAAGCGTGGTGGCGCCGCGGGTGCCGTTGAGACGGGCGTAGGATTCATTGCCCGGACGGATCGCGGTGCGCGCGATCAGTTCGATCACCGCCGAAAGCGCGAATTCGCGGGTCGGGGCGTCGCCCTTGAGGTGCTGCGAGACGTTGCGGCGAATTTTCGGAAGCGCCGCGACCAGCCGCGCCAGCCGGTGGGCCTTGCGGTGTTCGCGGACCTTTTCCCAGTCGGAATGATAGCGGTATTGCAGCCGCCCCGCGGCATCGCGGCCGACCGCCTGCAAATGCGAGTTGGGATCGGGCGAATAGCGGACATCGGCATAGGCCGGGGGCACCGCCATCGAGTGGAGCCGTCGGATGGTCCCGGTGTGGCGGATCGCCCTGCCGTTGGCGCGAACGAATGAATAGCTTTTCCCCCGCTTGATCCGGCGGATGGTCAATTCGTTCTGGTCGCCGAGTTTCAGGCCGTGTTCCTGGGCCAGGGATGCGACAGAAGTCCTGGCATTGACCTTGGGCTTGGAAGCGGGCGCCTTGGGCAGTTGACCGAGCGCCTTCGCCAGAGCAACGGCAGGATCGGCGGAAACGGGCCCCGCAGCCTCGAAATTCTGCTGATCCATCATGACTTTAGACGCCTTGCTCCTGATACGCCCTGCTAATGCCGGTTCTCGTAGTTTTGTTCCGGCAGGCCGCCTAGGCCCGGGGAGGCCATTTAGGGGGTAATTGCCGCGAGCGCCAGCCCATTCTCCGCAAACTACGGTTCCCAGTTACCGTTAACCGAACCAGCAAATCCGCCATGCGGCGTTTTGACCGTCCGGCAACGCGATCGTGATGGCCGGGCAAAGCGCCAAGCATGGCCGGTCGACGCCCCCGTTTCACCATTCCGACTTGATCCTGCGCAAGCCGAGCCTCGCCGAAGGTCGTATTCGTTCCGCTTGTCGGCGCTGGCCGGCCCGACGCATAATCGTTGTAACAATGAAGACGGCTTGCTGTGTCCGCTTTTCGCGGGGCGCATGGGTGGAGGGTGTGAGATGTCCGAGAAAATTTATGATGTGCCTGCGGAATGGGCCAAGCGCGCCTGGGCCGATCAAGCCAAGTACCAGGAGATGTATGCGCGCTCGGTCAAGGATCCCAACGGGTTCTGGGCCGAGCAAGCCAAGCGCATCGGCTGGATGAAGCCTTTCACCAAGGTCGAGAACGCATCCTTCGCGCCCGGGAACATTTCGATCAAATGGTTCGAGGACGGTGTCCTCAATGTCGCGTGGAACTGCATCGACCGCCATCTGCACACCCGCGGCGACCAGACCGCCATCATCTGGGAGGGCGACAATCCTTCCGAGTCAAAGCACATCACCTATCGGCAGCTGCACGACGAGGTCTGCAGGATGGCCAACATCCTGCGCACCCGCAACGTCAAGAGGGGCGATCGTGTCACGATCTACCTTCCGATGATCCCGGAAGCCGCCTACGCGATGCTGGCCTGTGCACGGATCGGCGCGATTCACTCGGTGGTTTTCGCGGGCTTTTCACCTGACAGTCTGGCGCAGCGCATCACCGACTGCCAGTCCAAGATTATCATCACCGCCGACGAAGGCCTGCGCGGCGGCAAGAAAGTGCCGCTGAAGGCCAATGTCGACGCCGCGGTTGCCAAGACCGGCGGCGTCGATTGGGTCGTCGTGGTCAAGCGCACGGGTGCAGCCGTCGACATGAAGCCCTCGCGCGACCTTTGGTATCACGACGCCGCCAGGATGGTGACGACGGAATGCCCGTGCGAGCACATGCACGCGGAGGATCCGCTGTTCATCCTCTATACTTCGGGATCGACCGGCCAGCCCAAGGGCGTGCTGCACACTTCGGGCGGCTATCTGGTGTTCGCATCGATGACCCATCAATACGTGTTCGACTATCACGATGGCGATATTTTCTGGTGCACCGCCGACGTCGGCTGGGTCACCGGCCACAGCTACATTGTCTACGGGCCGCTGGCGAACGGCGCGACCACGCTGATGTTCGAAGGCGTGCCGAATTCTCCCGATAATTCGCGGTTCTGGAACGTGATCGACAAGCACAAGGTCAACATCTTCTACACCGCGCCAACCGCGATCCGCGCGCTGATGCAGGCCGGCGACGAACCGGTCAAGAAGACTTCGCGCAAGAGTCTTCGATTGCTCGGCACCGTCGGCGAGCCGATCAATCCGGAAGCCTGGGAGTGGTATCACCGCGTGGTCGGCGACGAGCGCTGCCCGATCGTCGATACCTGGTGGCAGACCGAGACCGGCGGCATTCTGATTACCCCGCTGCCCGGCGCCACCAAGCTCAAGCCTGGTTCGGCGACCCAGCCGTTTTTCGGCGTGGTGCCCGAGATTGTCGATGCCGACGGCAAGGTGCTGGAAGGCGAAGCCCAGGGCAATCTCTGCATCGCCAAATCCTGGCCGGGGATGATGCGCACGGTCTATGGCGACCACGCCCGCTTCGAGCAGACTTATTTTTCCACTTACAAGGGGAAATACTTCACCGGCGACGGCTGCCGCCGCGACGCCGATGGCTACTACTGGATCACCGGGCGCGTTGATGACGTGATCAACGTCTCCGGCCACCGCATGGGCACCGCGGAAGTCGAAAGTTCGCTGGTGGCGCACGCAAAAGTCTCGGAAGCCGCCGTCGTCGGCTATCCGCATGACATCAAGGGCCAAGGCATCTACGCCTATGTCACGCTGATGGCCGGCACCGAGCCGAGCGAGGAATTGCGTCGGGAATTGGTGGCATGGGTGCGCAAGGACATCGGCCCGATCGCGTCTCCCGATCAGATTCAGTTCGCGCCTGGATTGCCGAAAACCCGCTCCGGCAAGATCATGCGCCGTATCCTGCGCAAGATCGCCGAGGACGAGCCGGGAAGTCTCGGCGACACCTCGACACTGGCCGATCCCGCCGTGGTCGACGATCTGGTCAAGCACCGCCAGAACAAAAAGGACGCCTCGGCCTAGGCTTGCGAACTCGGTTCCCCGGATGCTGCGCAGCGCGCCGCGGCTGCGGCGTGGTGCGCTGCTGATCCGGGGTCCAGACCGCAAACATAGTCATCCTAGCCCTTGTGGGTCCCGGCTCTGCGGAGCAGCGCCAAGGAGCGCCGCACCGCGTCCGGGACACGTGGCCGCGTAACTCACCCGTCTTTCCCCCGGCCCCTCACGTAATCGTCAGCGGCAGACAGCCGCGGCGATACGTTTTTTTGGCGAGTGTTGTTTTCAGGACATTTACTTTGTTTCCAAGATTTTCATTCTATCGGCACCGGCGGAGCGGCCGCCCGACCTCGCGGAAACCTGTCGGTTAGCGCGAGCGGCTAACAATGCGCGGGCAAACCGTCGTTTTGCAGGGTTTTTGCGAGAAATTGACGGCCCCGGCGGGGGTAGCGGAAGCGAAAACGGAGACAGTGATGTCCTTGAGGATTGCGGCGGCGCTCGTGGCCACCATCGGGGTCGGCATATTGGGTGGGACACAGGCCGAGGCGCGGCCGGATGTGGTCGGTTTCCGCGGCGACTATTCGCCGGGAACCATCGTGATCAAGACCAATGAGCGCCGGCTCTATCTCGTTGTCGGTCAGGGCCAGGCCATGCGCTACCCGGTCGGCGTCGGCAGGGCCGGCAAGCAATGGGCCGGCACCACCCAGATCGACGGCAAGTATCTCCACCCGGCCTGGTCGCCGCCAAGCGAAGTGAGGCGTGACAAGCCGCACATGCCGGCCGTCATTCCCGGGGGCTCGCCGCGCAATCCGATGGGCGTCGCGGCGATGACGCTGGCGGGTGGTGAATATGCGATCCACGGCACCAACGCGCCGGGTTCGGTCGGCGGTTTCGTCTCCTATGGCTGCATCCGCATGTTGAATTCGGATATCAGCGACCTATTCGGACGCGTCTCCGTCGGCACCACGGTGGTGGTAGCGCACTGACACCAGCTTCGTCATTCCGGGATGGTCTGAAGGATCAGACCTCAGATGTGCAATTGCACATCGGGGAATCTCGAGATTCCGGGTTCGCTCGTTTTCACTCGCGCCCCGCAATGACCCGCAAGAATCTGAAAGGCCGCGCCGATGCGCGGCTTTTTGTTCGCGCTCAAAAATCCGAGGCGATGCCTTTGTTTTCCCAGTCGCCGTAGCGGGTCGGTTCCGGTCCCTTCGGACCCTGAAACTCCTTTGCCACAGGCCTGGCGTTTGCCTCCGCGGCTTTTCTGCGCGCTTCGGCCTCGGCGAGCGCGCGCTTTGCCGCCGGCGTGAGTTGCTTGCGTTCCGGCGCCGATGCGGCCGTGGCGGGCGGTGAAGAATCGTCAGTCATTGCAAATTCCAGCCGCGGGACTGGGCCGCGCAATTCAAGGCTTCCTCATACACATGGTACGGCGATCGTGAAATCGCCAGCGCGATTCTTACATTTGGCATAATCGCGTGGCACAGATGTTTTTTCCTTTCGATGGCATGAGCGTCAAACGCCAGTCGCTGTCTGACCTTCCGAGATGTTCCCGCTCCATGCCTCCTCAAAGATACGCCCTGCCATCCGAGGTGCCCGGGCTCACGGCGCGGCGGATCGCAGCCGATATCCTCGACGGCGTGCTGCATAAGCATCGGACGCTGGACGAGCAGCTCGAGGGCGCCGGCGCGCATCCCGGACTGAAGACGCTCGCCGATCGCGACCGCGCCTTGATGCGGCGGCTGGTGGCGACGATCCTGCGGCGGCTCGGCACGCTCGGCCACGTGCTGTCGCGGCTGCTCGATCGCGGCATCCCCACGGATGCGCCGCGCGCGCAGAGCGCGCTCTTGATCGGCGCCGCGCAGATTCTCTGGATGGATGTGCCCGATCATGCCGCGGTCGATTTGTCGGTGCGGCTGGTACAGTCGGATCGGCGGGCCGCGAAATATGCCGGGCTCGTCAATGCGGTGCTGCGCCGTTGCGCCCGCGAGGGAAAGCCGCTGATCGAGGAGGTCAAGTCGCAGACGCTTGATATTCCCGAGTGGCTCTTGAGGCGCTGGATCGCCCACTACGGCGAGAACGTTGCGCGGGACATCGCTGACGCGATCAGCCACGAGCCGTCGCTCGATATCACCGTGAAGTCCGATGCCGCGCAATGGGCGAGCCGCCTGCACGGCGAAACCCTGCCTACGGGGTCGGTGCGCACGCTGCTGCAGGGTTCGGTGACCATGTTGCCGGGCTTTTCCGACGGCCAATGGTGGGTGCAGGACGCCGCCGCCGCGCTGCCGGCGCGCTTGTTCGGCGACGTCGCCGGCAAGAGGATCGTCGATCTCTGCGCCGCGCCCGGCGGCAAGACTGCACAGCTCGCGCAGGCCGGCGCGCGCGTCACCGCGGTCGACCGTTCGGCCCCTCGCATGGCGCGGTTGCGCGACAATCTGGCGCGGCTGGCGCTGGAGGTGGACACCGTGGTGACGGATGCCACCGAGTGGCAGGGCGGAAACAGCAAAGGCGGCTTCGACGGCATATTGGTTGACGCCCCCTGCACCTCGACCGGCACCATCCGCCGCCACCCTGATGTTGCCTGGCTGCGTCAGGAAGCGGATATCGCCGCGCTCACGGCGCTGAAGAAACGCTCGCTGCAAAAGGCGGTCGCGCTGCTCCGGCCGGGTGGGACGCTGGTCTACTGTACCTGTTCGCTGGAACCGGAAGAGGGCGAGCAGGCCATCTCAGCTCTTCTGGCGGC
>VAZH01000016.1 GCA_005884465.1 Alphaproteobacteria bacterium
TTCGTGACCAGACCGTGCTGGCCGCGCTCGCTGCGGGAGCCGCATTCCTTATCTTGTTCGCCGCGATCGAAGCCCGATCGCGCGAAGCAGCGATGATGCCGCTGTCGCTGTACCGCTCGCGGAATTTTGCCGCAACCAACGCGCTGACGCTGCTCGTTTACTTCGCGCTTGGCGGCGCCCTGTATTATCTGCCGTTCGGCCTGATCCGGCTCGGCGGCTATTCCGCGACCCAGGCCGGCGCGTCGCTCTTGCCGTTCGCGCTCATCATGGGCTTCGGCGCGTCCCTCGCGGGCGCCTTGTCCGACCGTTTCGGGCCGCGGCTGTCGCTGACCGCCGGACCCATCATCGCCGCCAGCGGTTTGACCCTGCTCGCTTTGGTCGACTTCAGGGGGTCCTATTGGACCGGCGTATTTCCCGCGATCTGCGTGCTCGCGATCGGCATGACCATCACCGTTCCGCCGCTGACGTCGACAGTGATGTCGTCCGTCGGCGAAGCCCGCGCCGGCATCGCCTCGGGCATCAACAACGCCGTCGCCCGGGTGGCCGGTCTTTTCGCGGTCGCCGCGCTCGGCGCGGTGCTGTTCGCAAGCTTCTCACAGTATCTTGCCGCGCCGCCTGCGCACGCCAACGATGCATTGAATGCGGTATTGGCCGGACAGGCCGGCCTCGATCAGGACGCCATCGCCGCATTCGACCGGGCGTTGCGCACGGTGACGCTGATAGCAGCGCTCTGCGCCGCGCTTGGCGGTGTCGTGGGCTGGCTGTGGATCCGCCCCATTGGCTCGGAAGCGACGCGCTGACACACGCCAGCGGACCACATTGGCCGCAGTCGCAAAGCCGGATATGATCCGTGTTCGGAGATAGCGATGCATCAGACTGCGAATGTGCAATTTGAAGTCCGATGGCGCGCCGTCCCGGAGGACGAAAGATCGCCGGCGCCGGCATGGTGGTGGGGTCCGGCGTTCGAGGTGCAAGGCGTGCAGCAACCGATGCCGGCCGACTGGTGCGCAAATCTGAAATTGGCTGATGGCGCTACCTACGCCGATGGCGCGCAGATTTTCCTTGAATGCCTCGCCGATCAGACCTCGCTGACCTGGCCCGGCGATTTTCCGCGCAAGGCAAAACACTCAGATCCCGCGTAGCGGAACTGTTACACGCGGCGGGGTGACGGCACCACGATTTCGACGTCTTGCCACTTGCTCTCACGCCACCGCTTTGAGACCATGCCGGCGACAACAAGCACGACCCGCCTCCCCGCGCGGGCTTTGAGCCGAGGAACCCCGATGCCGATCGTGCAGGCCGACCGTCTCACGCGCATTGGCGCGGCGCTGCTCAAGGCCGCCGGCGCGTCGTACGAGGAAGCCAACGCCGTGGCGGTCGGCTGCGTCAATGCCAACCTCGCCGGCCATGACTCACACGGGGTGATCGCGATCCCGACCTATATCGACAGCCTCAAGGCCGGGCATATCGTTCCCGGCGCGAAGTGGACGATCGTGCGGGAATCGCCGACCACGACAGTCATCGACGGCCATTGGGGTTTTGGGTTTCACGTCAACGCCAAGGCGATGGGGCTCACGATCGAGAAGGCGAAGATCGCCAACGTCGCGGCCTGCACGGTGTTTCGGCAAAGCCATGTCGGACGGCTCGCCGCCTATCCGATGATGGCAATGCGCGAAGGCATGATCGGGCTTGCCACCGCCGATTCCGGCCGTTCGCCAAAGCACGTCGCGCCGTTCGGCGGCCGCGAGGCGCGGCTCGGCACCAATCCGATTTCGATCGCGGTGCCGTCGGACTCGAGGCGCCGTTCTATCTGGACATGGCGACGTCGGCGGTCGCGGCTGGAAAGATCCAGCTCGCCGCCGCGCGCGGCGAAGAAATCCCGATCGGCTGGATCGTCGACAGCGACGGACGGCAAACCACCGATCCCAGGCAATTCCGCAAAGGCGGCGCGCTGCTGCCGCTCGGCGGCACCGAAGGCTACAAGGGCTCTGGCCTGGCTGCGATGGTCGAGGTGCTGTGCGGGCTGCTCACCGGCTTGGGCTTCGGCGTCGAGCCGACGGGACGTCACAACGACGGATGCTTCATGGCGGTGTTCAACGTCGCCGCGTTCCGCCCCTTGAAGGACTTCAAGAAAGAAGTCGCCGAATTCGCGCGCTATCTCAAGGCGACGCCGCCGTCCGAAGGCTCATCCGGCGTGTTCTATCCGGGCGAGGTCGAATACATCCGGGAGCAACAACGCAAGATTTCGGGGATCGAGGTCGAGGACGCAACCTGGGACAGATTGCGCACGCTGGCAGGCGAATACGAACTGGCCACTGAGCTCGATCTCGCGTGACATATCATCCGGCCGACACTGGGAGAGCAGCATGACACGGCAAATGGTGATGGTTGGCTTCCTGCAGGCGCAGAATTGCACCAACCTGCCGAGCTCGTGGCGCCATCCGGAATCGCGCGACGACTCGATGTCGGCGGATTACTACCAGCAGATCGCCCGGATCCTCGAAGCCGGAAAATTCCACATGGCATTTTTCGACGATCGCCTGGCGATGCCGGACCGCTATGGCAACGATCACGCCCACACCGTCGAATATGGCATCCGCTGCGTGAAGATGGATCCGATCGTGGTGCTGACCACGATGGGAATGGTGACCGACAAACTTGGCCTCGCCTCGACCTGCTCGACCACCTATTACGAACCGTTCGATGTCGCGCGCCGTTTCGCTACCCTCGATCTGATGAGCGGCGGCCGCGCCGCCTGGAACGTGGTGACATCAGTTAATGACGGCGAGGCGCTCAATATGGGCAAGGACGCGCATCTCGAGCATGACCTGCGTTACGATCGCGCCGACGAATTCATGGAAGTGGTGCTCGGCCACTGGGATTCCTGGGAAGACGGCTCGCTCTTGATCGACAAGAAGAGCGGCCGCTTTGCCGATCCGACCAAGGTCAAGCGTCTCGACCACAAGGGGCAATTCTTCAAGTCGCGCGGACCGTTCACGGTGCCGCGCTCGCAGCAGGGCCACCCCGTCATTATCCAGGCCGGCGCCAGCGGCCGCGGCCAGCGTTTTGCCGGCCGATGGGGCGAAGTCATCTTCACCGCGGCGCGCAATCTGGCCGGCGCCAAGCAGGGCTATGACGCCATCAGGAACGAGGCCGCGAAGGCGGGCCGCGATCCCGACCAGATGTTTCTCTGCAATCTCGTCACCCCGGTATCCGGCGCGAGCAAGTCCGAGGCCGAGGACAAGATGGCGGTGATCGAAAAGCTGCCGCTGGAAATCGATGCGCTGTCGCTATTGTCGGAGGGACTGAACTTTGATTTCGCCTCCAAGGGCATCGATGAGCCGCTGACCACGGATGAACTTCAGGGCATGCAGGGGATGCTCGGCATTCGCGACGGCGTGCTCAGGACCTCGGGCAAGACCAATCCGAGCGCGCGCGATTTCATTGGCTTTTCCGGCCGCGGCCAGACGGCGGACGCGATCGTCGGCGGGCCTAAGGAGATCGCGGACAGGCTGGAGGAGATGTTCGTCAATCGCGGCTGCGACGGTTTTGTCATTGCGGCGACCTATGTGCCGGGGTCTTACGCCGACTTCGTCCGCCACATCGTTCCGGAGCTGCAGCGCCGCGGTCTGTTCCACAGCGAATACGCCGGCAAGACCTTGCGGGAGAATCTGGGGCTGCCGCGCCCGGCCGCCGGCGCATGGAAGACGTCGCCGCGGATCGCGGCCGAATAAAAAGGATAGAGCATGCGCTGGCTGAAGTTCACCGCGGATGGAAGGACCTCCTGGGGGATCGTGGAGAACGACCGCGTGATCGCGATCAACGGCGAACCCTTCGGCGAATGGCAGCGCACGCCGCGCACGCATTCGCTGGCCGACGTCAAAATCGAATTGCCGCTGATGCCGCGTTGCGTCGGCCTGAATTACCTCAAGCATCTCAAGGAAGCCGCCGACAAGCGCGGCGAGGTGCCCAACGTGCCTGACCGGCCCGAGATCGGCTATCGCGCGCAAAACGCGCTGATCGCACACGACGAAGACGTGGTGATTCCGGCAACCGCCACCGAAAAAATCCACTACGAGGGTGAGCTGGTCGTCGTTATCGGCAAAAAGGCAAAGCACTTGACCGAGGCCGACGCGATGGGTTGCGTATTCGGCTACACCGTCGGCAACGACGTCAGCGAGCGCACCTGGCAGAAGGCCGACCGCGGCCTGTGGCGGGCCAAGAATGCCGATACTTTCAAGCCGATGGGACCCTGGATCGAGACCGACGTCGACCTCGACAGCATGGAGACCATCGTCCGGGTAAACGGCAAGGAGAGCAATCGCTTCCGCACCAACGAGATGATCTTCGGCATCAAACCGTTCATCGTCGAATTGACAAAATATTTTACGCTGTGGCCGGGCGACGTGATCTGGATGGGGACCGACGGTGCCTCGCCCGACCTCAGAGACGGTGACGTCGTCGAGATCGAAATCACCGGCATCGGCACCCTGCGCAATCGGTTTATCAAAGAGACGGCGCCGGGAAGCCGCGTATGAGCCGCCGAGGTACTGAAGTCGCCAAGGCCGGCAATATCAAGATCGAGTAATGAAGCCGCGCCGGTCGGGCGAGACCGGCGCGGGCACGACGGTCGTTATTCCGCGGTGTGTCCGATACTGCGGCGCATGAGTCCGGAGGTGGCACTTTGGGACTTAGCTCGATGCGTCACGGCGCCTGCCGCGCATATCGGCGGGCATTTCACGATTGCGGGAAAGAAACCCCTCGCCGTTCACGCAAAATGGATTGGACGCCGCGGCCAGCGCGGCGCCAAACTGCAGCATGGGTCAGTCAAATTCACCTGAGCGATGCGAGCGTTGCGGCGGCTTGATGGTGCTGGTGATGCCGGTTGACGGTAAAGCGCCGGGGGCGCTTCGGTGCCTGGAGTGCGATCGGATCGATCCGCTGCTCCTGCCATCGATTACAGCATGGCTTGACGGCGAGCTTCGTCCTCCAAAATAGTCGGACGTCCCAGTTTTCCGCGACCAGCAGGCTCTCAATCGCGGCCTGCCGCTCGGCGGCAGCTCAGATCATCCGCGCCACGCCGGGGATTTTTCGCAGCATCGAGGTGAGCCCCCAGCTCAGCGAAAGCGTGCCGGCGAACACGATCGCAAACTTGATGACCGCCGGAAACGAAAAGTCATAGATGGCATATTGCAGCCAGACGATGAAGATGTAGTGCAAGAGATATATGCCGTAGGCCGAGGCTCGCATCGCATCGAGCAGGCGCGAGCCGGATCCGGTGAAGCGCAGGAAAATCGCCAGTACCGTGAACGCCATTGCGGCGCTGTAGGCCGCAAAGGCGAGGCCGTAACTTGTTCGCCACAGCAGCGGCGGCGTATCGAAATCCGCCACCCAGTTGTGGTGGGCGTAGACCAGGACGAGGATCGCGAGGTAGAACGCAGAGGCAAAGGCGAGCCAGACCGGCCAGCGTCTTGCGACTTCGCCGTCCACGGCGAGCAGGCCAAGCTTCAGGCTTACCGCTCCGACCCCGATGCCGGCAAAGAAGTACGCGGGGTAAAGCAGGATACGGCTGGTCTGGATCGGAAGGGGAAACCGGCCCGGCTCCAGCCAGCTGGTGTCGCCGAATACCAGGTGCATCGGCAGATAGGCCGTGATCGAGACGGTCAGAAATATGCCGAAGGCCGTCAGCGGCCGCTTGCGGGCGGCAAAAATCAGCTGGCTGAGGGCCGGGAGGACACGAGGCGCCATCGACCAAACCGCGGCGGCAATCAGGTCGAGCGCCAGCAGCACCCACAGAAACCAGGCCGGACCCGAAGGCCATGGTCCGACGCTGAGCGTGCGCCACCAGAAGTGCAGGAAGTTGAAATCCGTCGTTCCCGCCAAGTGATAGCGCAGGAATGTTGGATAATAGGCGATCGGCATCAGCACGAAGATCGAGATCAAAAACGGCACGCCCAATCGCCAGGCACGGTTGCCCAGGAAGTTTCCGGTTCCCCTGCGCGCCAAGCTGTCACGAACGAACAATCCAGAAATGAAAAACATGCAGGCCATGAAGAAGCTGTCATTGAACAGCACGACCAGATCGAATCCGAGCCAGCGCATCCTATCGCCATTGCCGAAATAAGTGTAATTGACGACAGAGTGGTGCAGGTGCGCGCGCGGTCCAGCGGAACGATGCGTTTCGTTGCCATCACAGTCCGACCGTCGCTATCGGGTTTCCGCAGCATCACATCTCAAACGCGTCGTAGATGATCTTCTTCAGTGTTACCTGAACGTGCATGCGCCCGGATGGCGAGTTTTCCATGACAACGAAAAACATGTCCTGGGCACGGTCGATCACGATATAGGCCCCGGTGGCGCCGTCCCATTTGATCTCGCCGAGCGAGCCCGGCGGCGGCGGCACCGCGTTGCCGGGATCGGTGCGGATGCCGAAACCATAGCCAAATCCGAAACCGTCGCCGGGAAAATAGAAATAGTTGCGCGCGACGCCAGACCCTGGCCCGATATGGTCCGTTGTCATCGCGGCGAAGATCGCGGGGCTGAGATAGGTTTTGCCGTCCAGCGTCCCGCTATTGAGCAACATCTGTCCATAGCGCGCGAAATCGGAGATGGTCGAAACCATGCCGCCGCCGCCGGATTCCCAGCGCGTCACGTCAAGCGAGTTTCGTTCGACATGGCGGTCCTTGGCCAGCGGCTGGGCGTAGCGCGTCCGCTCGACTGGATCGGTCAGGAAGAATTTTGTCGTGGTCATACCGAGCGGATCGAGCAGATTCGTCTTCTCGAATTCGGAAAGTGATTGGCCCGAGGCGACCTCGATCACGCGGCCGAGAACGTCGGTCGAATGGCCGTAATCCCACAGCGTGCGCGGCTGCTCGGCCAGCGGCACCTTCGCCAGCCTTTCTGCAAATTCGGCATTGTCGAAATCGCCGAGATAAATCCCGTCATAGGCAGCCTTGACCAATCCTTCGCCATAGAAGCCGTAGGTGATGCCGGACGTGTGCAGCAGCAAATCCTCTATATTGATGGGCCGGCGCAGCGGCACCAGGTCGAGCGCCGGCCGGCCGGAATCGTCTTTCCTCTCGACACCGACCTTCACGCCGGCAAAGGGTGGTATGTACTTGCTGACGGGATCATCCAGCGCGATTTTGCCGCGGTCGACCAGCATCATCGCCGCCACGCTGGTAATGGTCTTGGTGACCGAATGGATCGGGAAGATCGCATCCGCCGTCATCGGCGTTCCCTTCTCGAGGTCACGCTTTCCGAAGCATTTGAAGTAAACGGGCTTACCGTGGCGCTGGATCAGAACGACGGCGCCGGGAATGTTGCCGGAGGCGATTTCGCCATTGATAAAATCGTCGATGGCTGAAAGCTTTTCCCGCGACAGCACCGCGTGTGCTGGCGGCCCAAGCGGGGCGGCCGAGACGGTGGCGACCGTTGCGGCAAACAAAGCGACCCAAAGGCTTAATGATGCGAAGTTTTGCGGAAACATGCGTTGACCTGGCGGGTAATACGTACTGGTGCAACGGAGGTTATTGCATTGCTGCAATCCGATCCAGATAATGCGGCCGGGGCGTCCCGCGTTATATTCGCGCGGCGCTCGGCAATACCGCCATTACAGGGATGTGGGGCTTTTGCCATGTCCGAGAGGATTGATTCGAAGGAGGACGGTCATGAAACCCCGATTGAACCCCTATCAGGTCGCACCCGACACCATCAAAGCGCTCAGCGCGCTGGAAGCTCAGGTCCAGGCCAGCGGCCTCGAAAAGTCGCTGATCGAACTGGTCAAGACGCGGGCCTCGCAGATCAACGGCTGCGCGTTCTGCATCAACATGCACACCCACGACGCCCGCAAGCAGGGTGAGACCGAACAGCGCCTCTACCTCTTGAACGCGTGGCGGGAATCGCCGGTGTACACCGACCGCGAACGTGCCGCGCTGGCGTGGACCGAGGCGGTGACGCTGATCTCGGAAACCCATGCCCCCGATGATGTCTATGAACAGGTTCGCGCGCAATTCTCGGAAGTCGAGACGGTCAATTTGACCATGCTGGTCGCGAGCATCAACGCATGGAATAGGATCGCCATCAGCTTCCGCTCGACTCCGCCGGTGAAAGCCAGGGCTGCGGTCGCGTAGTCATCCGCAATCGTGATGAAATTCACTGCGCGGTGGCGCGGGCGAAATCGATGTAGATCTCGCGCAACCGGTCGGTCATCGGACCGGGTTTGCCGTTGGCCACGGTTTTGCCGTCGATCGTCACCACCGCCTGCACGAACAGGCTCGCGCTGGTGATGAAGGCTTCCTTGGCCGCCAGCGCCTCTTCAACCGTAAACGGCCGCTCCTCGACGCGAAGCTGGCGCTCCTCCGCGAGCGCGACCACCGCCTTGCGGGTGCAGCCCGGCAGGATCGCGGATGAATTCTGCCGCGTCACCAGCACATCGTCCTGGGTCAGGATGAAGGCCGAGGAAGATCCGCCTTCGGTCACCATGCCGCCCTCGATCATCCAGGCCTCGCCGGCGCCGGCTTCGGCCGCGGCCTGTTTTGCCAGTACCTGCGCGAGCAGCGCCACGCTTTTGATGTCGCGCCGCGCCCAGCGGATATCAGGCACCGTGATCACGCCGATTCCTGTTTTAGCCGACGGCGCGTTGACGATGTCCTTGACTGAGGTGAACATGATCAGCGTTGGCTTGACGCCCTTTGGAAAGGCGAAATCGCGGCCCGTATCGGCGCCGCGGGTCACCTCCAGATAGACCATGCCGTTGACCAGGTTGTTGCGCGCGATCAGCTCCTTCTGGATTTCCTGAATGCGATCGATCGTTTCCGGCAAAGCCAGCGCGATCTCCCCGACCGAACGCAGCAGCCGCGCCAGATGCGAGGCATTGTCGATCAGCTTGCCGTCCAGCACGGCGGCGACTTCGTAGATGCCGTCGGCGAACAGAAAGCCGCGGTCCAGTATCGAGACTTTGGCCTCTGTCATTGGCACGAACGACCCGTTGACGTAAGCGATCTGATCCAAGCGATGTCTCCTGTCGGCGATGCGAAGTAGCTATGTGAACTATATACGCGAATTCCTTAAGGCCTGATCGAGGAATTGGAAATGGAATTCTCGATGTCAGCTTATGTGATGTCATTCCGGGACGCGTCGAAGACGCGAACCCGGAATCTCGAGATTCCGGGTCTGGTCCTTCGGACCATCCCGGAATGACAGCGAGTCTCAATGCGACAAAATCTTCGACAAAAATTTTTGCGCGCGGTCGCTGCGGGGGCTGCCGAAGAAATCGGTCTTCCGCGCGTCCTCGACGATTTCGCCCTTGTCCATGAAGATGACGCGATGCGCTACCTTGCTGGCAAAACCCATCTCATGGGTGACGACCATCATGGTCATGCCTTCGCGGGCGAGATCGACCATCACGTCGAGCACTTCGCTGATCATTTCGGGATCGAGCGCCGAGGTCGGCTCGTCGAACATCATCGCGATCGGGTCCATCGCCAGCGCCCGCGCAATCGCGACGCGTTGCTGCTGTCCGCCGGATAATTCGGCCGGATATTTGCGCGCCTGCTCCTTCAGGCCGACGCGATCGAGCAGTTTTGCGCCTTTTGCCATCGCCTCATCGTGCGATCGACCCAGCACCTTCTCCTGCGCCAGGCAGAGATTCTCGATGATCTTCAGATGCGGAAAAAGTTCAAAATGCTGGAACACCATGCCGACGCGGGCGCGCAGTTTTGGCAAATCGGTCTTGGGGTCGTTGACCTTGATGCCGTCGAGGATGATCTGCCCGCTTTGGAACGGCTCCAGCGCGTTGACGCATTTGATCAGGGTCGATTTTCCCGAGCCGGACGGGCCGCACACCACCACCACCTCGCCCTTGGCGACGCTGGTGGTGCAATCCTTCAGCGCCTGAAACCCTCCGTACCATTTGTCGACATGGCTGATTTCGATCATGAAGCTCTCGCTAATGGACGTAGGCGATGCGCGCCTGCAGACGGCGGACGCCAAAGGACGCGACGCAGGAAATTGCAAAATAGACCGCGGCCGCGAACAGATACATCTCGACCAGCCGGCCGTCGCGTTGCGCGACCTTGCTCGCCGCGCCCAAAAAATCCGGGATCGACAGCACGTAGACCAGCGAGGTGTCCTGGAACAGCACGATGGTCTGCGTCAGCAGCACCGGGAGCATGTTTCGGAACGCCTGCGGCAGCACGACATAACGCATGGTCTGGCTGTAAGTCAGACCCAGCGCCTGCGCCGCCATGGGCTGGCCCTTTGAGATCGACTGGATGCCGGCGCGCATGATTTCGGAAAAATATGCCGCCTCGAACATGACGAAGGTGACGAGCGAAGAGGTGAACGCGCCGACACGGATCGGCCGCGACGAGCCGGTCAGCCACTGCCCGATATAGGGCACCAGGAAATAGAACCAGAAAATCACCAGCACCAGCGGCAACGACCGCATCAGATCGACATAGAGCCCGGCAATCCACCCGAGTAGCTTCAGGCCCGACAGCCGCATCAATGCGAGCAGCGTGCCGAAGATCAGGCCGCCCAATGCTGCCAAGCCGGTCAGCGTCAGCGTGAACGTCATGCCGTCGAAAAACAGATACCCGAGCGAGCGGCCGATAACGTCGAAGTCGAAGCTGGCGAACATCGGCGCGGCTCACTTCCCGGTTATGTAGCCGGGGACCGCTATTGCGCGTTCGAGCAAGCGCATCGCGGTAACGACGACGATATTGACCAAGAGGTACAGCACGGTCGCGGCGGTAAAGGCTTCGAACACCTGAAAGGAGAATTCCTGCATCGCCCGCGCCTCACCGGTCAGTTCGATCAGGCCGATGGTGATCGCCACCGAGGTGTTCTTGATGGTAGAGAGAAATTCTGACGTCAGCGGTGGCATGATGATACGAAATGCCATCGGCAGCAGCACGTAGCGATAGGCCTGCGCCGTCGTCAACCCGAGCGCGGTCGCAGCCAATTTCTGTCCGCGCGGCAGCGAGTTGATGCCTGCACGCGTTTGTTCGGCCACGCGCGCCGACATGAACAGCCCGATCCCGATCGCCGCGGTGTAGAACGGCGCGTTGGGCATCTGCTTGAGCCACAGCCCCCACGAGCGCGGCAGGATTTCCGGCAACACGAAGAACCAGATAAACAGCTGCACCAACAGTGGCAGGTTGCGGAAGAATTCGACATAACCGAAGCCGATCCGGGACGCCGTCTTCGATGGCAATGTGCGCAGCACGCCTATCACCGATCCGAACACCAGCGCGATGATCCAGGCGCAGATCGCGGTCTCGATGGTCAGAACCAGCCCGGACAGCAGCATGTCGAGATAGGTGCCGGTCCCGTTCGGGGCCGGCTCCCAGAAGATGCGCCAGTTCCAGTGATAATTCACGAGACCTTCCGTGCGCCAGAGCTACGCCATCGATGCCAGCCCATGCAATGGCCGGGCCATCGCACGAGCCGGGAATCCTCACATCGCCTTATAAGAATCCGGGTCAGGGGAATCGGACGGCTTGGCGAACTCCGCCTTCAGCTCCGCACTGATCGGCGCGTTGAGATTCAGTCCCTTGGGCGGGATCTTCTGCATGAACCACTTATCATAGAGCTTCTGGCCCTCGCCGCTCTGGTAGAGCGCGGCGGTGGCGCCATCGACCACCTTCTTGAAGGCCGGATCGTCCTTGCGCAGCATGATGCCGTAAGGCTCGGGCTTGGAGAACGCGTCCTTGGAAATGACGTAGGCACCCGGATCTTTCGATCCGGCGACGAAGCTGGCGAGCAGGATATCATCGAGCACGGCCGCCACCGCACGATCGGTCTCGACCATCAAGAAGGATTCGGCGTGTTCCTTGGCCGGAATGATGTTGATGCCGAGGTTGCGGGCGGCGTTGGCTTCGGTGAGTTGCTTGATGTTGGTGGTGCCGGAGGAGGAAACGACCGACTTGCCCTTGAGATCGTCAATCGAGTTGAGGTTGCTGGATTTCTTGGAGACGAAACGGGTCGCGGTCAGAAAATGGGTGTTGGTAAAGGCAACCTGCTTCAGACGGTCGGCATTGTTGGTGGTGGATCCACATTCGAGGTCGATGGTACCGTTGGCCAGCAATGGAATTCGGGTCGACGACGTCACCGGATTGAATTCGACCGCGAGCTTGTCGAGCTTGAGCTCGTTCTTCACGGCATCGACGATTTTGTAACAGATATCGATCGCAAAGCCGATCGGCTTCTGGTTGTCGTCGAGATAGGAAAATGGAATCGACGAGTCGCGGTAGCCGATGGCGATGGCTCCGGTTTCCTTGATTTTTTTGAGCGTCCCCGTGAGCTCCTCGGCATTGGTCTGCCCGGCACAGACCGTGGCGGCGAGCGCAAGACCGATCATACCCAGGCGTTTCATTCGTTCTCTCCTCAAGATGACTGCGCAGTGTTTACATAGTTTGGACCGCAACGGAGTAACTTCCGGCCGCGATACGATGGGCCCAGCCTTGCAACGGCTGGGCCAACGCATGAGCCGGCAACCCTCACATCGCCTTGTAGGAATCCGGGTCGGGGGAATCCGACGGCTTGGCGAACTCAGCCTTCAGCTCCGGGCTGATCGGCGCGTTGAGGTTCAATCCCTTGGGCGGGATTTTCTGCGTGAACCACTTGTCGTACAGCTTCTGGCCCTCGCCGCTCTGGTAGAGCGCACCGGTAGCGCCATCGACCACCTTCTTGAACGCCGGATCGTCCTTGCGCAGCATGATGCCGTAGGGCTCGGGCTTGGAGAATGCGTCCTTGGAGATGATGTAGGCGTCCGGTTCCTTCGATCCGGCGACGAGGCTGGCAAGCAGGATATCGTCCATCACGAACGCCACCGCCCGATCGGTCTCGACCATCAGGAATGCCTCGGCGTGATCCTTGGCAGGGATGATG
>VAZH01000017.1 GCA_005884465.1 Alphaproteobacteria bacterium
AAAGAGGTAATGGGCAATCCCCATTAATTCACCGTTGATATAGCCCCCCAACGCGAAGATCGGTTCTTCAGGATCATGAAATCGATCCCATGCGAGGTCACTGATCTCCTGAGGCAGCGTAGTTTTGTAAAACGCCAGATAGCCTGCCCATAGTGGATTCCAAGCTTCCCGCTCGTTCTCACTGATCGGGCGAATGACAACTTTGTCGGTCATCTGCGACCTCAATCGAGGTGGAATTTGTCGAGCTGCCGGTGGTCGGCCTTGATGTAGCGCACCGTGCCGGTGACCGAGCGCATCACCACCGTCTCGGTCTCGATCACGTCCTTGCGGAACTTGACGCCCGACAGCAGCGAGCCGGTGGTGACCCCGGTCGCTGCAAACAGGCAGTCGCCCCTCACCATGTCCTCGATGCCGTAAATCGCGCGCGGATCGGCGACGCCCATCTTGCGGGCACGTTCGCGTTTCTCCTCGGTGTCGAGGATCAACCGGATTTGCATCTGGCCGCCGATGCAGCGCAGCGCCGCCGCCGCCAACACGCCTTCGGGCGCGCCGCCGGTCCCGATATACATGTCGACGCCGGTATTATCCGGATCGGCGCAATGGATGACGCCGGCGACATCGCCGTCGGTGATGAGGCGGACCGCCGCGCCCGTTGAGCGCACGCCCTGAATGATCTCGGAGTGGCGCGGGCGATCGAGCACCAGCACCGTGATCGCGGACGGATCGACGCCTTTCGCCTTGGCCAACCGGCGAACGTTGTCGGCAGGCGATGCATCGAGCTCGACCACGCCCTTGGGATAGCCGGGGCCGATCGCGATCTTCTGCATGTAAACGTCGGGCGCATGCAGAAGCGTGCCGGCATCCGCCATCGCCATGGTCGCAATCGCGCCCGGCATGTTCTTGGCGCAGAGCGTGGTGCCCTCCAGCGGATCGACGGCGATATCGACTTGCGGGCCGGCATTGATGCCGACCTTCTCGCCGATATACAGCATCGGCGCCTCATCGCGTTCGCCCTCGCCGATCACGACGGTGCCTTCGATCGGCAACTTGTTGAGCTCGCGGCGCATCGCGTCGACGGCAGCCTGGTCGGCCGCCTTCTCGTTGCCATGGCCGCGCAGCCGCGCGGCCGACACCGCCGCGCGTTCCGTCACCCGCACGATCTCGAGCGTCAGGATGCGCTCCAGCAGTAGCTGCGGCGGAACGGAAATATGGGTCGACATCGCAGAGCTCCTTGAGGCGTAACGGCGGGTCTTCTGGCCCGCATATAGTGGTTTCGCGCATCGTCCGCTTGGACCATGCGCTAATTTTTTTCGATCCGTATCACCTGTGGCCGGCCGCTGATCACCTTGTCGCGCTGAACTGCCTCCAGCGCGCGGTATACCGCATCCTCGTGGGTCGCATAGGTGATCAGGATGACCGGCACCGGCGAAGGTTTCTTCGCCGCGCCGTTCGCGTCGACGCCGTCGGGATGGCGCTGCACGATCGATTCGATGGAAATCTTCTGTTCGGCAAGCCGGGTGGCGATGGTCGCGGCGGTTCCGGCCAGGTCGCGCGCCATCAGGCGGATATAATAACCGCCCTCATGGCGCTCCATCGGCGCCTTCGTGGTCGCGCGCAGCCGCGCCACCGGGCGTCCGAACGGTTTGGCACGAATGCCGCGCGCAACGTCGGCGATGTCGGCGACCACGGCGGACGCCGTCGCCGCTCCGCCTGCGCCCGGTCCGACCAGCGTGATCGGCGGAATCCCATTGGTGACGCCCATCACCTGCGCGATCGAGGATGATTTCGGCACCATGGTCGGATGCACGCGCTGCTCAATGCCCTTCGCGGTCCGCACCGCGACCCCGAGCAGCTTGACGCGATAGCCGAGCTCTTCCGCGGCGCGCAAGTCTTCCGGCGCGATCGAAGAAATGCCTTCGACATACACCGCGCTCTGCGCCACCTTGGTGCCGAATGCGAGGCTGGCAAGAATGGCAAGCTTCTGCGCGGTGTCGTGGCCGTCGACGTCGAACGACGGATTGGCCTCGGCGTAACCGAGACGCTGCGCGTCCTTCAGACACTCGGCGAACGACAATCCTTCCTGTTCCATCCGGGTCAGGATGTAATTGCAGGTGCCGTTGAGGATGCCGTAGACGCGATTGACGCCGGTACCGGCAAGACCTTCGCGCAAGGTTTTGACGACGGGGATCGCCGCGCCGACCGCCGCCTCGAAATTCAGCGCGCCGCCATACTTCTCGGCTGACCTCGCCAATCGCAGTCCATGTTTGGCGATCAGCGCCTTGTTGGCGGTCACCACCGACTTGCCGGATTTCAGCGCCGCCTCGATCGCCGACAGCGCGGGCTCGCCGGACCCTCCGATCAACTCGACAAAGCAATCGATGCCGGGATCGCCGGCCAGCGCCAGCGCATTTTTGGCCCAGGCGATACCGCGGAGATCGACACCGCGCTTTTTCGCCTTCGAACGCGCGGTGACGGCGACGACGCGCACGCCGCGTCCGCTGCGCGCCGACAAAGCGCGGCCTTGCTGCTCGATCAGCCGAATGACCTCGGCGCCAACAGTGCCGAGCCCCGCAATACCCACTCTCAGGGGTGCGACCATGACGCAAAAAACCTGCCGGAAGGATTATCGCCGGTTGGCGAGAGGAACCACGTTGTGCAACGTTTCAAGGCCGCTTTCAAGGAAGCGGCGCACGCCGCGGGCGGCCTGGCGGATACGTTGCTCGTTTTCCACCATGGCGATGCGAACATAGCCCTCGCCGTGCTCGCCGAAGGCGACCCCGGGCGACACCACGACGCCGGATTTTTCCACCATCAGGGTCGCGAACTGCATGCTGCCGACATCGCGGAAGGCCTTGGGCAGCGGCGCCCACGCAAACATCGAGGCGCTGGGCGGCGGAATTTCCCACCCCGCCCGGCCAAATGACTCCACCAGTGCATCGCGGCGCTTGCGGTAAGTGTCGCGCATCTCGCGGATGCAATCTTCCGGGCCATTCAGTGCGGCAGTAGCGGCAACTTGAATGGGGGTGAACGCACCGTAGTCGAGATAGGATTTCACCCGCGCCAATGCGGCGATGATCCGGTCATTGCCGACGGCAAATCCCATGCGCCAGCCGGCCATCGAAAACGTCTTCGACATCGAGGTGAATTCCACGGTGACGTCGATTGCGCCGGGAACCTGCAGCACCGACGGCGGCGGGTTGTTGTCGTCGAAATAAACTTCCGCATAGGCCAGGTCCGACAGGATGAAAATCTCGTGCTTCTTCGCGAATGCCACCAGATCCTTGTAGAAATCGAGGCTCGCGACATTCGCGGTCGGATTGGAGGGATAGCAGACCACGATCGCCAGCGGCTTCGGGATCGAATGGACGATGGCGCGCTCGACCGCCTCGAAGAATTGCGGCGTCGGCTCTGAGGGTACCGAGCGGATCACGCCGCCGGCCATCAGAAATCCAAAGGCATGGATCGGATAGCTTGGATTGGGACACAGAACGACGTCCCCGGGCGCGGTGATCGCCTGGGCTACGTTGGCAAAGCCCTCCTTCGAGCCCAGCGTTGCCACGATCTGGGTCTCGGGGTTGAGTTTGACGCCGAAACGGCGGCCGTAATAGGCGGCCTGAGCTTTGCGCAAGCCCGTAATGCCGCGCGAGGCGGAGTAGCGGTCGGTCCGCGGCTTGCCCAGCGTCTCCTTCAGCTTCTCGATGACATGGGGAGGCGTCGACAGATCCGGATTACCCATGCCGAGATCGATGATATCGGCTCCGGCATTCCGGGCCGCTGCCTTGGCCTGGTTGACCTGCTCGAAGACGTAAGGCGGCAAACGGCGGATGCGGTAGAAATCTTCCATCGGTCTCGGGCTCCGGACACCGGTTAAGCAGGGGTCGGCAGCACGTTTGGCAGCAAAGCACAATCCGGTTCCGCCAAGGAAACGTGCTCACTCAATGATTTAGGGCAAATTCAGGCGCCAAAACCGTTGAATCGGCCTGTTTTACCATGCAGGTTTGGCTGCGCCAGCCGTAATAGGCTTAATTCATAGGAGGCTTAATTCACTTTGAAGCCGCGGCTTTGGCGGCTGCCGCCGAGGCTTGGCGGTCACGCGCGGCAATGAGTTCGCTCTGGACCTTGGCGCGCTCTGCAGGCGCCATCGCGCTTTCTTCCCGATCGGGCGGCAAATCATGAACCGGAAGGTAGGCCCCGGCTTCCTTCGCACGCGGGGGCGCATCGGCCGGCGTACCAACCAACGGCAAATCCGCGATCGATATCGAGCAGCCGCCAAGCGCAAGCGCCGACGCCAGCAGGGCTCCTAGAGCCAGCACCCTCTTTTTGCGATCCACCAACATCCGTACGCAAGTTCCTCGTCGCTGGTATGACGCTTGCAACGACGAAACGCCAGTCTTCAGATTCCCGGGGGCATGGTTCAAACCATTGTCGCCCGAAACGATTAAAGCCTCAGGGACCAAATCCGACCGGTGAGGCTTCAATATGTCAGAACCGAGATGCTTTGTCGCAGTGCAGCACGTCAGATGCGGAGATTAGGCCGCGAACCTGGCAAGCGTCGATCCAGCTCGGTGACGAACCCGAAATGAACCTATAGGTTGCGGATATGAGCGACGTTACGGCCGAAACCCAGGTTGCGAAGAAGTTCGACCCCGAAGCCTTCGCGATGAACCTCGCGCGGGCGATGGAGAGCAGCGGCCAGGCGCTCGCAGCCTATCTCAAGCCGCGCGAGAGCGGCGAAATCACCGACAAGCCGCCCGGCGAGTTCGCCGAGGTGATCAAGGCTTTCAGCGCGGTGGCGGAATACTGGCTGTCGGACAAAGATCGGTCGGCCGAACTGCAGATGAAGATCGGCAAGGCCTATCTCGATCTCTGGGGTTCGGCGGTGCGCCGGCTTGCCGGCGAACAGGCGGAGCCGGCGATCGCGCCATCGCCGCGCGACAAGCGATTCAACGATCCCGAGTGGAAGTCGAACCAGTTTTTCGATTTTGTGATGCAGCTCTATCTGCTCACGACGCAATGGGCGCAGGATCTGGTGCGCAATGCCGAAGGGCTCGACCCGCATACCCGCAAAAAGGCCGACTTCTACGTCCAGCAGATCGCCAATGCGCTCGCGCCATCGAATTTCGTTCTCACCAATCCTGAAGTATTGCGCGAGACGCTGGCCTCCAGCGGCGACAATCTGGTTCGCGGCATGAAGATGCTGGCGGAGGATATCGAGGCCGGAGGCGGCATGCTGCGCATCCGTCAGTCCGACCCTTCCAACCTTGTCGTCGGCGTCAACATGGCGACGACGCCGGGCAAGGTGATCTTCCAGAATGAGCTGATGCAGCTGATCCAGTATCAGCCGTCGACGGAAAACGTGCTGCGCACCCCGCTTCTGATCGTGCCGCCCTGGATCAACAAGTTCTACATCCTCGACCTCAGGCCGGAAAAATCCTTCGTCAAGTGGTGTGTCGATCAGGGCATCACCGTGTTCATGATTTCATGGGTCAATCCGGACAAGCGCCTGGGATCGAAAACCTTCGATGACTATATGAAGGAAGGCCCGCTGGCGGCGATGGACGCCATCGAGAAGACCACCGGCGAGTTGAAAGTCCACACCATGGGCTACTGCGTCGGCGGCACCCTGCTCGCTTCGACACTGGCGTGGCTTGCCGAAAAGCGGCGCGTGCGCGTGACGTCGGCGACTTTCCTGGCGGCGCAGGTCGATTTCACCCACGCCGGCGACCTTCTGGTGTTCGTCGACGAGGGCCAGATCTCGGCGCTCGAGCGCGACATGCAGGCAGCGGGCGTGCTCGAAGGCAGCAAGATGGCGATGGCCTTCAACATGCTGCGCTCCAACGATCTGATCTGGTCCTATGTCGTCAGTAACTACCTGAAGGGACAACCGCCCTCCTCGTTTGATCTCTTGCACTGGAATTCGGATGCGACGCGGATGCCGGCGGCGAACCATTCGTATTACCTGCGCAACTGCTATCTGGAAAACCGGCTGTCCACCGGCAGCATGGTGCTGGACAACACCTTGCTCGATCTGTCGAAGGTGAAGGTGCCGATCTACAATCTGGCGACGCGCGAGGACCATATCGCGCCGGCGGATTCCGTGCTTTACGGCTCGCAATTTTTCGGCGGCCCGGTGAAGTACGTACTGTCCGGATCCGGGCATATTGCAGGCGTGGTCAACCCGCCAGCGTCGGGCAAGTACCAGTTCTGGACCAACGACAATGTCAAGGATGTTACACTCGCCGACTGGCTCAAGGGCGCCCAGGAGCACAAGGGCTCGTGGTGGCCCGACTGGCGCGAATGGCTTGCAGGCATCGACGCCGAGGAGGTGCCGGCGCGCGCGGTCGGCACCGAGGCGTTGCCTCCGATCGAGGACGCGCCCGGCAGCTACGTCCGGGTCCGCGCATAGCGCAACAAAGCACCTTTGAGTATAACCGGTCGTCCCCGCCGGGACGCGATTCGAAATCGATTGAGGGGAACGCCTATGACGCGCGAATTGTTCTGGCTGACGCTGACGGTCATTTTCACCGGATTGCTGTGGATCCCCTATATCATAAATCGCTGTCAGGTTCGTGGCCTCTCGGGCGCAATGGCCAATCCATCGCGCAACGCCAAGCCGCATGCGGAGTGGGCCACTCGCCTGATGTTCGCGCATGACAATGCGGTCGAGAACCTCGTCATTTTCGCGCCGCTGGTGCTGATCCTTGCCGAGATCGACTATTCGACGAAATGGACCGTCTATGCATGCGCGGTCTATTTCTGGTCCCGCGTCGCGCATCTGATCGTCTATACGCTGGGCCTGCCGGTGTTTCGCACGCTGGCCTTCACCGTCGGCTTCCTCGCCCAGGCCGTGCTGGCGCTGGCGATCTTCAAGGTGGTGTGAGCGGTTCGTCTACGCACTTTCCCTCATGGTGAGGAGCGCGCTCTTGCGCGCGTCTCGAGGCATCAACCGCGCATGCCTCATCCTTCGAAACGCGGCCAAGTGGCCGCTCTTCAGGACGAGGCCATCTGGCTCACGGAAACAGCGCGATCTGCTTTCGATCTTACGTCTCGGCAAATCCCAACATCAGCCGCATGTTCTGCACCGCCGCACCCGAGGCACCCTTGCCGAGGTTATCGAGACGCGCGACGAGAAGCGCCTGTCGGTGTTTTTCGCTCGCAAAGACATAAAGCTCGAGCATGTTGGTCTCGTTCAGCGCCTCCGGCTCGATCCGTCCGCTCTTTGCAGCCGCGTTGTCAGGCGGCATGACCGAGACGTAGCTGCTCCCGGCGTAACGCTTCGCCAGCGCGGCGTGGAGGTCAGCCCCAGCAGGCTTGCCCGGAAGCGTGTCGAGGTGCAAAGGCACCGACACCAGCATGCCCTGCCGGTAGTCGCCGACCGACGGCACAAAGATAGGCCGGCGCGTGAGATTTGCGTAAAGCTGCGTCTCCGGCACATGCTTGTGCTCGAAGCCGAGTCCATAGAGTTCGAAGGCCGGCGCCGTGCCGTCTTCGAAACTTGCGATCATGGACTTGCCGCCGCCCGAATAGCCGCTCACCGCATTGACGGTGACGGGATAGTCCGCAGGCACAAGACCGGCATCGACGAGCGGCCGGAGCAGTGCCACCGCGCCTATCGGATAGCAGCCCGGGTTTGAGACCTTCCGCGCTGCCCGTATCTTGTCCGCCTGATCAGGCGCAAGTTCGGGAAAGCCGTAGGTCCAGTCGCTCGCGACGCGAAAGGCCGTCGATGCATCGAGGATCTTGGGAGCCGCAGCCCCCATGCTGTCAATCAGCGCGACGGTCTCTTTCGCGGCATCATCCGGCAGGCAGAGGATGACAAGGTCCACTTCCTCCATCAGCGCGCGCTTTGCCCCCGCATCCTTGCGCTTTTCCTCAGCGATGCTTTTCACCGTGACGTCATTCTGCAGGCTAAGCCGCTCGCGAATGCCGAGACCCGTCGTTCCAGACGAACCATCAACGAATACGGCCGGCTTCCTGGAGGCGCCGGTGGTCGGCACCTGGCCTTTCGGCCGCGGTGTGTCGGAGAGAGTCATGGCGCATTCCTTCCATCCGCGGGTTCACTGGCATTCAATGGTGAGATGTAATTCAACTGCGGCCGCAGCGCGACCATCTGTTCCCCGATTGCCTGTGCGGCTTCATCGTGCCGCTGCGTCAGCGCCGAGGCAATCGCAACATGATCCGCGTCGGACTTGTGCTGGTTGAGCTTGAAGCTGCCTTCGACCCCCTCAACCGTCATCACCAGACCCATGATCGCCTTCTTCATCGCATCGAGCCGCCCGGCCGTCATCTTCGACGAGGTCCAGGGCGGCTTGGG
>VAZH01000018.1 GCA_005884465.1 Alphaproteobacteria bacterium
CGCGCATCGCGCCATTGAATTGCGGAAAGTTCTTCAAGCCGCTGAGCCTGGCGTCGTCGAACAAATAGCGTTTGCTCATGACCCAGGAGACCCATTCCTCAAATACCCCCTTCGGCAGGTCCTCGCCCAAGCCGCTCCACCCCGGCGCATAGCCCAACAGCCGGGCGAGGGGGGTGCCGACGAAATTCAGCATGGCATAGACGCGATAGCGTTCAGGCGAGGCCATCAGCTTCCAGTATCCGGCTTGCGATGCGATCAACAGCGCGCGCGAGACCTCGCTGTTGTTGGCAAGAAGTCCCAATGCCTGGCCGCCGAAGGAATGGCCGACATAGTTGAGAGGCAGATTCTTGTAACGCTCGCGCATCCACGCCACCGCGGCGGTGACATCGAGCGCGGCCCACTCCGACATCGAGGCCTTGAAGCCGGCCAGCGATTTCGGCTGGTTGTAACCGACCGGCGATTTCTGCCGGCTATCGCCGATGCCGCGGTAATCATAGGTCAAGACCGCGCAACCCCGCCCAGCCAGATAGCCCGCAAAACCCCGGTAGATCTTGCGCGGCACGGCGGTCGCCGAATTGATCAGGACGGCATGGCGCTTCGCCCGGCGCGGCAAAAACAGCGTCGCGCCTAGCAGATATCGATCGGCGGCGGGGAAGGAGATGTCATCGATGAAAACGTCGTCCAGCGCAGCCTCTGCCACCGCGATTTCCCTCGGTCCTTTCGCGCCGCTCCAGCAAATGCGAATTCGGCTTTTGCCGCAAGGGCTTGTCTCGGGCAGCGGAAATTGTTTCCGAGCAACCATTGCGGTACCTCCAGCACGAACCTCGGAAACAAAAGGGCGCTGGTAACCCTATATTTCCAGTGCCGCTTTTCGATTGAAGCTCCTGGCAGGGACTCGCGGCAAATGGCGCGGAAGCTTCCAATCGGCGGCACTGGCGGTCCGGCATCAGCCTGTGTATAAACCGGCCCGCCGCTACCTTCGACAAGTAGCGGTTTTTGGTAAGGAGTTAACGTCATGTCCGAGCGGTGGACACCCGACAGCTGGCGCTCCAGGCCGGCGCTGCAGTTGCCCGATTATCCCGACGCCAAGGCGTTGGCCGATGTCGAGGCGCAGCTTGCCACGTTTCCTCCGCTGGTTTTTGCAGGTGAGGCCCGCAACCTGAAAAAGGCGCTTGCGCGTGTAGCCGCAGGCGAGGCCTTCCTCCTTCAAGGCGGCGACTGCGCCGAAAGCTTCGCCGAGCATGGCGCGAACAATATTCGCGATTTCTTCCGCGTGCTGCTGCAGATGGCGGTGGTGCTGACCTATGCCGGCGCGGTGCCGGTGGTCAAGGTCGGCCGTATCGCCGGACAATTTGCCAAGCCGCGCTCGTCGCCGACCGAAAAGCTCGGCGACGTCGAGCTGCCGAGCTACCGCGGCGATATCGTCAACGACATCGCGTTCACCGCGCAATCGCGCACGCCCGATCCGCAGCGCCAGCTGATGGCGTATCGCCAGTCGGCGGCGACGCTAAACCTGCTGCGTGCATTTGCGACTGGCGGCTTCGCCAACCTCGGCAGCGTGCATCAGTGGATGCTGGGTTTCCTCAAGGATTCCCCGCAATCGCGGCGCTACAAGGAATTGGCGGACCGCATCTCGGATGCGCTGAACTTCATGCGGGCCTGCGGGCTCGATCTGGAAAGCCACCCCGAGCTGCGTGCCACCGATTTCTATACCAGCCACGAGGCGCTGCTGCTCGGCTACGAGCAGGCTTTTACCCGCGTCGATTCGACGACGGGCGACTGGTACGCGACCTCGGGTCATATGATCTGGATCGGCGACCGCACCCGCCAGCTCGATCACGGCCATGTGGAATATTTCCGCGGCATCAAGAATCCGATCGGTTTGAAGTGCGGTCCATCGCTTAAAGGCGACGAATTGCTGCGGCTGATCGAGGTGCTCAATCCGGACAACGAGCCTGGACGGCTGACCCTGATCAACCGCTTCGGCTCGGAAAAAGTCGGCGATCACCTGCCGGCGTTGATCCGCGCCGTGCAGCGCGAGGGTCACGTGGTGGTGTGGTCATGCGATCCGATGCATGGCAACACCATCACCTCGACCTCGGGCTACAAGACCCGTCCGTTCGACCGCATCCTGTCGGAGGTGAAGTCGTTCTTCGCCGTCCACGCGGCGGAGGGCACCCACGCCGGCGGCGTCCACCTGGAAATGACCGGCCAGGACGTCACCGAATGCATCGGCGGCGCGCGCGCCATCACCGATGAGGATCTCAACGATCGCTATCACACGGTCTGCGATCCCCGCCTCAATGCCGAGCAGTCGATCGACATGGCTTTCCTGATCGCTGAACTGCTCAAGCAAGAGCGAGGCGGCAAGGCCAAACCGATGCCGGTTGCGGCGGGACTTTGAGTTGCTGCGGTTGTGGCGGGCCACGATCAATACGCGCAACGGCCTGATCTTTGCTATCCGCTCGGAGCAGGCCGTTCGCGAAGAGATCGCCGCGCTGGCACTGTCGCTGCCGCTGGCGTGGCTGATCGGCGCCACCACGATGCGCCGAATCGAGCTGATCGCCGCCGTCGTTCTGGTATTGGTCATCGAATTGCTCAACACCGCGATCGAGAAGCTCGCCGACCGCCTGACCACCGACCATGATCCGCAGATCGGCCGGGTCAAGGATATGGGTTCCGCAGCCGTCGGCGTCGCGCTGGTCATGGCAGGCCTGTTCTGGCTGTTTGCCGTCGCCGAGCGCATAGGCGCGATCTAAAGCTTGCGATTGCGATTTGCCTCTGCGCAAGGCACCATCGCGCCATGAGCGAACAGTTCACGATCACGCTGGCCCAGTTGAACCCGACCGTCGGCGACGTCGCGGGGAACGCCGCCAAAGCGCGCGCCGCCCGCGCGCAGGCCCGCGCTGACGGCGCCGATCTCATCGCCTTTCCTGAATTGTTCATTGCAGGCTATCCGCCGGAAGACCTGGTCCTGAAACCGGCGTTTCAGTCGGCATGCCGCGCCGCCATCGAGGAGCTGGCGCGAGAGACCGCCGACGGCGGCCCGGCGATGCTGATCGGCAGTCCCTGGGTCGAGGACGGCAAGCTCTACAATGCCTGTGCCTTGCTGGATGAAGGCCGGATCGCGGCGCTTCGTTTCAAGGCCAATCTGCCAAATTATGGCGTGTTCGATGAAAAGCGCCTGTTCGCCCGTGGTCCCGCCGCCGGCCCCCTAACCGTCCGCGGCCTCCGGGTCGGCGTGCCGATTTGCGAGGACATCTGGCTCGAGGAATCAGAGGACTACGAGAACGTCGTCGAATGCCTCGCCGAGACCGGCGCGGAAATTCTGGTGGTGCCGAACGGCTCGCCTTACGCGCGCAACAAGAACGATTTGCGGCTGTCGGTCGCGGTGGCGCGCGTCACCGAGAGCGGGCTGCCGCTTATCTATCTCAATCAGGTCGGTGGACAGGACGAGCTTGTATTCGACGGGGCATCTTTTGCATTGAATGCAGACCTCTCGGTGGCGGCGCAATTGCCGGCGTTCGGAGAGAACATCACAACGTTGCGCTGGAGCAGGACCGGGGCCGGCTGGCGCTGCAACGGCCCGATAGCGCCGGTGGTCACAGACGACCATGCCGACTACACGGCTTGCGTGCTGGGACTGCGCGATTACGTCGAGAAAAACAGATTTCCCGGGGTGCTGCTGGGCATATCCGGCGGCATCGATTCGGCGCTATGCGCGGCGATCGCGGTTGATGCGCTGGGCGCGGAGCGCGTCCGCGGCGTCATGCTGCCGTTCCGTTTCACCGCGCAGGTATCGCTCGATGACGCGGCAAAGCTCTCAAAAGCGCTCGGCATTCGCTACGCGGTGCTGCCGATTGCGCCAGCGGTCAATGGCTTTGAGGAAATCCTGTCGCCCGTATTCGCTGGCCTGCCGCGCGATATCACCGAAGAGAATTTGCAGGCGCGCGCGCGCGGCACGTTGCTGATGGCGATCTCGAATAAAACCGGGGCGATGGTGGTCACGACCGGCAACAAGTCGGAAATGTCGGTCGGCTACGCGACGCTCTATGGCGACATGAACGGCGGCTTCAATCCGATCAAGGATATCTACAAGACCGAAGTGTTCCGGCTATCGAGCCTGCGCAACTCATGGAAGCCCGACGACGCGCTCGGGCCATCCGGCGAGGTCATTCCGCCCGATATCATCGCGCGGCCTCCGACTGCGGAGTTGCGGGAAAACCAGACCGACCAGGATTCGCTGCCGGCCTACGAGGTGCTCGACGCGATCCTGGAACGGCTGGTCGAGCGTGAAGAGCCGCTGGCCTCGATCATCGCCGAGGGCTTCGATCGCGACACGGTGGCGCGGATCGACCGCCTGCTCAACATCGCCGAGTACAAGCGGCGTCAGGCGGCACCGGGCGTCAAGGTCACCGAGAAGAATTTCGGGCGCGACCGCCGCTATCCCATCACCAATCGCTTTCGCGATATGGGCGAAGTGCTGCCGGGACCCGACGAGAAACTGGTCTCGCGCGCCGGCCAGGCCTCCGCGCAAGCGTTTGACGGTTAGGTTTAGCGCGCGGGGATAAAGGTCGGACCCACCGACCGGATCGGCTTGTTTTCCGAAGGGGTGCCGGGGGCCGGCGCCGCAGGGCTTGGCGGAGCATCAGGGGCCGGCGCTGCATCGGGAACGGCGGCCGTAGTCCCCTTCTTGGCCGCGGCCGGAGCCGGCTTGGTCGGGACCCGCGACATCTTCTTCGCGCTCTCTTCGGTGACGATAATGTCGCCCTGCTGTTCGGCGGCGGCTCTATCGTCGATGCTCTTCAGCGCATCGGACCATGTCTGGCCGGCAGCCTTGCACGCACAGGATGGATTGAACTCCTGACGGTAACGGAACGCATTCGGGGACGACGCGTACGGCTGACCGTTGATCGATACCGCCTGATTGATGTCTTCGCCGGGATTGCGATAGGTGAAGAGGGTGGCCTCCGCCGCCGGACAGAGCGCCTTGCAGGTCCTTTCGTCGTCGGGGAAGCGGGCGGGCATGGTGGCGAACGAGATCGGAAAATAAGCGCCGTCGCAGGTGCGGACGCAGACGGTGCGGAAAGTACCGGATTGCGGACCGAGATCGGCACCGGGCGGCATAGGATTGTTGGTGTTGCCGAACAGATTGTCGAGAAAATTGCCGGGGCCTCGCACGGCGTTGGCATATTGCGGCCCGCAGTTGCTTTGGGCCAGCGCGAGCAGGATCGAGCGCCGCTGATTTTCGCGGTCGGCGCCAAAGCCGCCGCGCAGCCGCTCGAGGCTGGTCGTGATCTGCTCCAGATTGGCCCGCATCTGCTGGATCTGGTTGTTGACCGGACCGCATTGCGCCGACTGGCCAGAGAACAGCGAGAAAAATCCCGAGCTGTCGCAGCCCATCCGCTTGGCCTGGAACGTGACCCGATCGAGTTCGCTCTGCTGCTTGGCGGCGGCTTCCTGGTAGCGGCGGATTTGCTCGTCCCTGGCAGGGTCCCCGGTGCCGCCGCCGCGGTCGAGGGCGGCCAATTGCGCTTCCAGCCGCGGGCACATCGGATTGACCGGCGCGCCCTGTGGGGGCGGCGCAGCCGGGCTCATTTGCGCCCAGGCGTCAACGCGAAGCATGAAGACGCCGAGCAGCGCAGC
>VAZH01000019.1 GCA_005884465.1 Alphaproteobacteria bacterium
CATGACGCTCTGCGTTCCTCACCCTTGATTTCATTGCGCAGAACCCATCATGGTCTTCGCCCATGACAAATCAGCCGTTTTTCACCCGAGACCGCGACGCCTTCATTCCGACCCCGGTCGCTAGCGGACCGTGGGACCCGAACTCGCTGCACGGCCGTGTCATCATCGGACTATTGGCTTTTGCGATCGAACAGCGCCACGGCGCCGACGATTTCGTGCCGGCACGGCTGACGGTGGACATGTTCCGCCTGCCGACGCTGGCGCCGATCGAGGTCACCACAAAGCTCATCCGCGATGGCCTGCGCATCAAGGTGGTCGAAGCGGATTTTTACAGCGGCGGCGTCAACATGGCGCGCGCCTCGTGCCAGTTGCTGCGCAAGACGCAAAACCCGCAAGGACGCGTTTGGTCTCCGCCGAACTGGGACGTGCCTGCGCCTGTTGATATCGCGGCACTTGAGGATCCGCGCCTCGGCATGAACGGCAAATGGACCGTCCGCCCGATCGTTGGCGCGATGGGCACGCTCGGTCCGCGCCGGCTCTGGATGCGCGAGGTGCGCGACCTCGTCGAGAATGCGCCGCTGACGCCGTTCGTGCGGGTCGCGGTGGCCGCGGATTTCGCCAGCCCTTTCGCCAATGCCGGCGACCAGGGCCTCGGCTACATCAACAGCGATGTCACATTGTACCTGCATCGCCTGCCGCTGCAGGAATGGATCGGCTTCGAGGTGGTAAATCACCACGCCACCGATGGGGTCGCGATTGGCGAATGCTTTTTGTACGACCAGCAGGGCCCGATCGGGACATCCACCGTCGCCGCACTGGCGCAACGCAAGCCGATGGTCCAGCCTGCGCCGCCTCGGTGAGCTGACGAAGTGCGGACTTCAAGCCGTCATTGCGAGGAGCGACAGCGACGAAGCAATCCAATCTTGGTCTGGGCTCCATGGATTGCTTCGCTTAGCCTGTCATCGGGCGCGCATTCGCGCGACCCGTTGGCTCGCAATGACAGGAGAATAATCCCGTCGCCCGCTGCCGCCTCATCTCCGGCCGCGCTTGCCGCGAGATCAATTTCTGATTTAGGACGTAGAAATCTCCGCGACCGCAGCGATGATCCGCGCGATGTCCTGTGGCCGCGACAGGCGGTGATCGCCGTCCTGGATCATGGTCAGCACCACGTCATCGCTCGGCAGCCGATGTGCCAGCGCAAACGCGTGCTGCCACGGCACGTCCGGATCCTGCGCGCCCTGCAGGATGCGAACCGGGCACCCCACATCGATGGCACTGCCGAGCAACAGATGGTTGCGACCCTCCTCGATCAGTGCGCGCGTGATCGGATACGGCTCGCCATATTGCGATGGCCGCAGCCACACACCCTTGGTCTCGATCTCCCGGCGGATCTCGGGCGAAAAACCGTTCCACATCAATGCTTCGGTAAAATCCGGCGCCGGCGCGATCAGCACCAGGCCGGCCAGCGATGCGCCGCTTACCTTGCGCCGCGCGACCTCGCGCGCCAGCAAGAGCGCCATCCAGCCGCCCATCGATGAGCCGATCACGACTTGCGGTCCTCTACAGAACTGCTCGAATACGGCGATGCTTTCTTCAAGCCAGCGGCCGACGGTGCCCTCGATCAACGCGCCTCCGGATTCGCCATGGCCGGAATAATCGAAACGAATGCAGGCGCGACCCTGTTCGGCCGCCCATGCGTCCAGCGCCAGCGCCTTGGTGCCCTTCATGTCTGAATTGAAACCGCCCAGCCAGAACAGCCCGGGCCAGCCGCCGGCGCGGGCGCGCACGGCGATGCGGCGCGCTCCGCTATCCTGGCCGACCTCGATGAAGGCCGGTTCCTGATCGGGTGCCGCGGAATTGGTCATGGGACTATCACTCTCGTTCTGCTGTTTGTGGGAGCACGCTCGACCCGTCAACGGACGCCAATACCGTCTCCAAATCATGATCCGATTGGATTGAATCGGATCATGATCCGATCTCTTTATTTGAGCATGATCTTTCGGAAAACCGGTTCCCACTTTTCCGGATCATGCTCTAGGGCTGCCGCGACGCTTGCGCAACGAGCCCTTGCCCTCTATGTGGGCTGGTCTGAACATTCGGTGCCGGTAATCGTTGTTGGCGTGACCAAAATGCCTCGCATTTGATGGTTTTCAGGCGCGTGTTCCGCAAAAGTGGACTTCCGGTTTTGCGCTTCCGAATACGCGCAAATTTGAATGGGAGCATTTTCTACGGCAAACCGGCTTCCACTTTGCCGGAAAATGCTGCTGCCAGTGTGCGAGTTTGCTTGCCCGCCGAGCCTTATTCCTTCAAACTATCGCCTTCGTTCACAACCTTGGAGAGTTACCCATTCGCCGTCCCAACAGAGCCCCGCCCGCTGCCACCAAAGACGGGCCGCGCACCAATGACGAAATCCGCAACGCACAGGTCCAGCTGATCGATCAAGACGGTACCAATCACGGCACCGTCGAGACGGCGGCTGCGGTAAAGATGGCCCTCGAAGCAGGCATGGACCTTGTGGAGATTTCGCCCAATACCAATCCTCCCGTCTGCAAGATCATGGACTACGGGAAGTTCAAATATTCGGCGCAGAAAAAAGCCGCCGAAGCCCGCAAGAAACAGAAGGTCGTCGAGATCAAGGAAATCAAGCTGCGGCCGATGATCGACGATCACGACTATGACGTGAAGATGCGCGCGATGCAGCGGTTCTTCGAGGAGGGCGACAAGGTCAAGGTCACCTTGCGCTATCGCGGCCGAGAAATGGCGCATCAGGAAATCGGCACCAAGCTCCTGGACAAGGTCAAGAGCGACGTCGCAGAAATCGCCAAGGTCGAGCAGGACGCCCGTTTCGAAGGTCGTCAGGTGGTGATGGTTCTGGCGCCGCGCTGATCGATAACGGCCATTTACGTTAGTCCCTTTAACTTGCAACGAAAACGGCCCGTCAGATCACCTGGCGGGCCGTTTTCTTTGCAATCGCCGCAGATGCAGCGGCCACATCAGAATCCTGCCGTTGGAGGTCCCGGCGCTGCGGAGCTGCGGGAAGGACGCTGCGCCTCAAGACATCAGAACCCGCTGGTTCGCGTGGCTTGCCAGATTCCGCTGCAGCGGTCGCCGGAAATGATCCCGCTCCACCGGCCTCCGCCCGAATTGCCGACGAGCCGGCCGCTCCCGCTCGCCCTGGATGCGCCGACCGATATTGTGACGGCAACGATGCCGCCGCGGCCGATCCCGCCCCTGACCTTGCCGCCGCCGGCCGACGAAACGCGACGTCCCGATACGGTGAAGGGGACGCTATTGGTCGAGCTGCAATTACCCGCCGTGGTGGCAAAGGCCACGCTCCAGACGCCGTCATAGGCTCCCGCCCTGACGGTCCTGGCCCGCCTGGCGGCGTCGGCGGTGCCGGGCGCGGCCACCGCGGTGACAACCGCAGCGGCGAATATCCAGCGCAAGGCGCGTATGGGGCTGAAATCGGCAAAAAAGGCGATCGGTCGGGCTGAGATTGTCATTTTTTCCTGCTTTTTGACTGCGCCGCTGAAGGCGCCAGTGGGTGTGTCAAACAATCCGGTTTTAGGGTTCATCGTTGCCAATCTGGTTGGGCTCTGTCATAAGCGCAACCTTCATCGCCCGGCTGATAAGGGCTGCCGTGGCGATGTCCCTGCCGGTTGTTTCGCTTAGGAAATGACCGAGCAATTTCAACGCTCTAACGAGCATTTTAGCCGGCCGGACGCCTTCGCGGGCGCTTTCGTGTTGCGGCAACAGGAGAGCCAAATGCCCAAGCTGAAGACCAAGTCAGGCGCCAAAAAGCGCTTCAAGGTGACTGCCACCGGCAAAGTGATGGCCGCCCAGCGCGGCAAGCGCCACGGCATGATCAAGCGGACCAAGAAGCAGATTCGTCAGCTCCGCGGCACCCGCGTGTTGTTCAAGACCGACGGCGACAACATCAAGAAATATTTCTTGCCGAACGCCTGATCGCAAAAACGCGATCCCGTCCCACTTTGCCGAGCCGCGCTCGCGCGGCAATCCGTCACCCATTCCAGCGATCAAAGGAGACCCGTCATGTCACGCGTCAAACGCGGTGTGACCTCTCACGCCAAGCACAAGAAAGTCTACAAGGCCGCCAAGGGCTTTTACGGCCGCCGCAAGAACACCATTCGCGCCGCCAAGGCCGCGGTCGAGAAGGCCGGGCAGTACGCCTTCCGCGACCGCAAGCGCAAGAAGCGCACTTTCCGCGCGCTGTGGATCCAGCGCCTCAATGCCGCGGTGCGTCCGTTCGGCATGACCTACAGCGTCTTCATCAACGGCCTGTCCAAGTCAGGCATCACGGTCGACCGCAAGGTTTTGTCGGATCTCGCCATTAACGAGCCGGCGGCATTTCAGGCGATCGCCGAAAAAGCCAAGGCGGCGCTGGCGGCGTAAGCTCGCAATCGCTGCGACGTCTTGCAACTCCGGTGTCATGCCCCGCGAAAGCGGGGCATCCAGTAACCACCGACCACACTTTTTGATTCCGGGGGTTACTGGATCATCCGCCTTCGCGGATGATGACGGCCTCGCGTGCTGGACTGCGAGCGCGCTTCCAACAGGTGACCGTTGCCATGACCGATCTCGCTAAACTTGAATCCGACATCCTCAGCCAGATCGCCGCAGCAGGCGACGAAGCCGCGCTGGAGGCCGTACGCGTAGCCACGCTCGGCAAGAAGGGTACGATCTCCGCGCTGTTGGCGACGCTCGGCAAAATGTCGCCGGACGAACGCAAGACCAAAGGCGCGGCGATCAATCTCGCCAAAGACAAGGTCAGCCAGGCGCTGACCGCGCGCCGCGACGTGCTGAAATCCGCAGGCCTCGACGCGCGGCTTGCGTCCGAGACCATCGACGTCACGCTGCCGGTGCGCGAGGCGTCCGCGGAAGCGGGCCGGATCCATCCGCTCAGCCAGGTGTTCGAGGAGGTCAACACCATCTTCGCGGACATGGGATTTTCCATCGCCGAAGGCCCGGACATCGAGACCGACGATTATAATTTTACAAAACTGAATTTCCCCGAAGGCCACCCGGCGCGGGAAATGCACGACACGTTCTTCTTCAATCCGAAGGAAGACGGCTCGCGCATGTTGTTGCGTACCCACACCTCGCCGGTGCAGGTGCGCACCATGCTGACCCAGAAGCCGCCGATCCGTGTGATCTGTCCGGGCCGCACCTACCGCATCGATTCCGATGCGACCCATACGCCGCAGTTTCACCAGGTCGAAGGCCTCGTGATCGACAAGGGCTCGCATCTCGGCCACCTGAAATGGATCCTGCACGAATTCTGCAAGGCGTTCTTCGAGGTCGATCACATCAACATGCGGTTCCGGCCGTCGTTCTTTCCGTTCACCGAGCCGTCGCTGGAGGTCGATATCCAGTGCCGGCGCGACAAGGGCGAAATCCGTTTCGGCGAAGGCGAGGACTGGCTGGAGATTCTCGGCTGCGGCATGGTGCATCCGAATGTGCTGCGCGCCTGCGGCATCGATCCGGATGTCTATCAGGGTTTTGCCTGGGGCATGGGCATCGACCGCGTCGCGATGCTGAAATACGGCATGTCCGATCTGCGGCAGCTGTTCGAGAGCGACGTGCGCTGGCTCAATCACTACGGGTTCAAGCCGCTCGAGATCCCGACGCTGGCGGGAGGATTGAGCTCGTGAGTACCGTTCCCGAAAAATATCGGCGCCTGCGCTCGTTCGCATTCGGCGATGGACCCGCGCTGGCAGATGAGTTGCTCGACCTTGTGCTGAGAGGCCTCAAGACCGCGACCTGCAGCACCGAGGATGAGCCGAACACCTCGACGCCCGGTGAACGCTGGATCGTAGTCGACGGCCGCGGCAATCCGCGCTGCGTGATCGAATCGATCGAAGTCACTTACCGCCGGTACAACGACGTCGATGCTGCCTTTGCCTACGAGGAAGGCGAAGGCGACCGCAGCCTCGCTTATTGGCGATCTGCGCATCGCAGATATTTTGAGCGCCAAGGAAAGTTCAGCGAAGACATGATGCTGATGTGCGAGCGTTTTGGCCTGGTCGAGGTTTTCGAAGGCAGCAACATCGCGCATCCGCACGCCGTATCTGTTCCATCCCCCCTTGTGGGGGAGCGGGAATGGACTGAATTCGGGGCGAGCACTGTTTTATCCATTCGGCGCGGTCAGCCCCCTCTCCCGCTTGCGGGGGAGGGCTGGGGTGGGGGTATCCCCGCATCGGAGGTCACAATGGCTGAGCAAAAAGGCCCGACCTGGGAAGTGTCCTCGAAACTGCGCTCGAACGCACGCGCGCTCAGAAAAAATTCTACCGACGCCGAGCGGATCCTATGGTCGGAGCTGCGTGATCACCGCCTGAATGGCGCGAGCTTCCGTCGTCAGGTACCGATCGAATCCTACATCGCCGATTTTCTGTGCCATGCAGCGCGCTTGGTAATCGAGCTCGATGGCGGACAGCATTTCTCCGATGAATCCGAGCAGGCGGATGCCGCACGTTCGGCCGTCATCGAAGCCAAGGGCTTCAAGGTGCTGCGCTTCAG
>VAZH01000020.1 GCA_005884465.1 Alphaproteobacteria bacterium
ATCATGGACAACAAGGGCAAGACCGTAATCTCAGCCGGGACCGATCGCGGCCAGAAGGACCCCGAACTCGAGAAGATGGACTACCTCGTCGAGGGCGTCATCGGAGCGACTTCGTGACATCAGGCGTTGCGGATCCCGTCGAAGCAGCTGCGATTTCTCCGGCCGCCGATCCGGGATTTCTGCAGCGCTACGGCGGGCCCATCGAATACATCCTGATTCCGGGCGCGGCGCTGGTCGGCGCGCTCGCCGTATTCGGGACCTTCGTTGCGCTGTTCGGCAAAAGCCCGCTCGATTTGTATTTCTACATGTACCAAGGCGCGTTCGGCACCTGGTTTTCCTGGCAGAACACCCTGACGCGCGCGGCGCCGCTGATCCTGACCGCGCTCTGCACGGCGCTACCGGCACAACTCGGCATGGTGATCATCGGCGGCGAAGGCGCGCTCCTGATCGGCGCGCTGGCGGCGACCAGCACCGCATTGGTGATGCAGTCGGCACCGCCGCTCATCGTGCAACTCGCCATGGTTTGCGCCGGCATGATCGGCGGCGGACTTTGGATCATGCTTGCGGGTGGGCTTCGGCAATACCGCGGCGTCAATGAAACGATTTCGAGCCTGCTCCTGGTCTATATCGCGCTTGCGATCCTCAACCATCTGGTCGAGGGCCTGATGCGCGACCCCGCCAGCCTTAACAAGCCGTCGACACGCGAGATCGGCGCCCCCAACATGATCGGATCGATCCCAGGCACCGACGTGCATTGGGGACTGGTGTTCGGCATCGTCGCTGCGATCGCTTCCTACGTCCTGATCTATCACACCGTGTTCGGCTTCGCCGCCCGCGTCGCCGGCGGCAATATTCGCGCCGCCAGGATCGTGGGCTTGAATGTCGGCAGACTGATTTTGACGATCTGTTTTCTGGCGGGCGCAGCGGCCGGTCTGGCGGGAATGGTCGAAGTCGCCGCCGTGCAAGGCCGCACCAACGCCAATCTCGCGGCAGGCTATGGTTTTACCGGCATCCTCGTCGCCTTCCTGGCGCGGCAAAATCCGCTTGCCGTTATTCCGGTTGCGATCCTTCTGGGCGGAATCAGCGCCAGCGGCGGGCTTTTGCAGCGCCGGCTCGGCCTGCCCGACGCGTCGGTGCTGGTGCTGCAGGGAATCATCTTCGTCTTCGTTCTGGCCAGCGATGCGCTTTATGGGCGAATTGGCTTCCTCAAGGGCAAAACCTGAGATGGCGGACGGAACGATCGGACTCTGGACGGTCCCGCTCGCGGTATTCGGCGGCGCCATCCGCGTCTCTACGCCGTTTCTGTTCGTCAGCTTGGGGGAATGCATCACCGAACGCAGCGGACGCATCAATCTCGGGCTCGAAGGTACGCTTGTGATGGGCGCGATGAGCGCCTACGGCATCTCCTATCTGAGCGGCTCGCCTTGGCTTGGCGTGCTCGCTGCCGGCGTCACCGGCGCGCTGCTCGGCGCGCTGCATGCCGGCATTTGCTCGCTGCCGCGCGTGAATGACATCGCCGTCGGCATCGCGCTGATGCTGTTCGGGACCGGACTTGCCTTCTATCTCGGAAAGCCGCTGATCGAACCGACGGCACCCCGGTTGCCCGCTATCGATTTCGGATCGTGGAGCGATGTCGCGCAGGTCCGCGCGGCGCTGCGGATCAATGTGCTGTTCCTGATCGGTATCGCACTCGCACCGGTTTTATACTGGGCATTTCGAACCACGCGCTGGGGCCTGTTGATCCGCACCGCCGGCGAGAGTTCGGACGCGGCGCGCGCCATGGGATATTCGGTGCTGGCAATCCGCCTGCGTGCGACCATGGTCGGCGGCTTTCTCGCCGGCATCGGCGGTTCGTTCCTGTCGCTGTTCTATCCCGGCAGCTGGAATGAGGGGCTGTCCTCCGGACAGGGCATCACCGCGGTCGCGCTGGTGATCTTCGCACGATGGGATCCGATGTTGTGCCTGTGGGCATCGCTCGCGTTCGGCGGCGCGGCGGCACTCGGGCCGGCGCTGCAGTCAGTCGGCGTGACCTCGGGCTATCATCTGTTCAACGCCGCGCCCTACATCCTGACGCTGGCGATCATGATCATCACCTGCTCGCCGAAACGCACCCTGACCGGCGCGCCCGCCGAGCTTTCGATCACCCGATGATGAGACGCGCATAAGCGAGACTAAAGCCATGCCCGAGCGCTACATAAAATCCGAGCCCTATGCGTGGCCCTACAACGGCGACCTGCGCCCCGAAAATACCGCGCTAATCATCATCGACATGCAGACCGACTTCTGCGGCGTCGGCGGCTATGTCGATAAAATGGGATACGACCTGTCGCTGACACGCGCCCCGATCGAGCCGATCAAGCGGCTGCTCGCGGTGATGCGCGGCCAGGGCTTTCACATTATCCATACCCGCGAGGGCCATCGCCCCGATCTCACCGATCTGCCGGCGAACAAGCAATGGCGGTCGCGGCAGATCGGCGCCGGAATCGGCGACCCCGGCCCCTGCGGCCGCGTGCTGGTCCGCGGCGAAGCCGGCTGGGAGATCATTCCCGACCTGGCGCCGCTGCCCGGCGAGCCAATCATCGACAAGCCCGGCAAGGGATCGTTCTGTGCCACCGATCTGGAACTGATGCTGCGGCTGCGCGGCATCCAGAACATCGTTCTCACCGGCATCACCACCGATGTCTGCGTCCACACCACGATGCGGGAGGCGAACGACCGCGGCTTCGAATGCGTGTTGATCGAAGACTGCTGCGCCGCCACCGACAAGAGCAATCACGACCACGCCCTGAAAATGATCAAGATGCAGGGCGGCGTGTTCGGCGCGGTTGCGAACTCCGCTGCGCTGATCGGAGCGCTGTCGTGATTATCGGCGAAACGCCGTTGCCCGGCGGGGCGCTTGGTGTCGACGCCGTCGCCATGACCATGCGCTTCGGTGAATTCGTCGCACTGGATAATGTCCAGCTGAAAGTGCGGCCCGGCTCGTTCCATGCGTTGCTCGGCGAAAACGGCGCCGGCAAGAGCACGCTGGTTAAATGCATCATGGGATATTACCACCCGACCGAGGGCAATGTGCTGGTCGGCGGCCGCGAGCAGGCCATCGCCAATCCGAAGGACGCCCACGCGCTCGGCCTCGGCATGGTGTACCAGCATTTTACCTTGGTGCCGGCGATGACGGTGGCTGAGAACCTGGTATTGGCGCGCGACGACGTGCCGGCGGTGGTCGACTGGGCCAAGGAAAAAAAGCAACTGGCGGATTTTCTTGCGCGCATGCCGTTCAAGGTGCCGCTCGACGCAAAAGTTTCCGATATTTCCGCCGGCGAGCGGCAAAAATGCGAAATCCTCAAGCAGCTTTACCTGAAGCGGCGCTTTCTGATCCTGGACGAGCCGACATCGGTGTTAACGCCTGGCGAAGCCGACGAAGTTTTGGGCATGCTGCGCGCCATGGTGGTCAACGGCGACCTGACGATTTTGATGATCACGCACAAATTCCGCGAGGTGATGGCGTTTGCCGACGAGGTTACGATTCTTCGTCGCGGAAAGTTGGCGGGCCACGGCAGAGTTGCTGATCTCACGCCGGACAGCATGGCGCGGATGATGATCGGCGCCGAAGAACTGACCGTTCAGCCGGCTCGCGTAGGAAATGTAGGCCAGATGCGGCTTGAGTTGAACAAGCTGAACGCGCTCGACGATTCCGGCGCGGTCGCGGTCCACAACGTTTCGCTGGCCGTCCGCGGCGGCGAAATCGTCGGCATCGCAGGTGTCTCCGGCAACGGCCAACGGCAGTTGGTCGAGGTGCTCGCCGGCCAGCGCGAAGCCGAGAGCGGCGAAATCCGCGTCGCCGGCGACATCTATCGCGCCAGCCGCGAGGAAATGCGGCGGCACAGGATGTCGCTGTTGCCGGAAGAGCCGCTGAAGAACGCCTGTGTCGGCGGCATGAGCGTCGCCGACAATATCGCGTTCCGCGAATTCGACCACGCGCCATTCGCGAGCGGCGGCTGGTGGCTCAACCGCGCCGCATTCCGCGAGGATGCCGAGAGAAAGATCGCACGATACAGGATCAAGACCCGCACGCCCGATACGCCGATTTCGGCACTGTCCGGCGGCAATGTGCAGCGCGCCGTGCTGGCGCGCGAGCTCGGCGGCGATGTCGAAGTCCTGATCGCCGCCAATCCCTGCTTCGGGCTGGATTTCGCCGCGGTGGCGCAAATTCATGCCGAGATCATGGCCGCAAGAAACCGCGGCGCCGCGGTGCTGCTGGTGAGCGAGGATCTCGACGAGCTGCTCGAACTGTCGGATCGTCTGATGGTGATGTTTCACGGCCAGCTGGTCTATGAAGCGCGCGCCAGCGAAGCCGACCTCACGGAAATCGGCCGACACATGGCGGGCCACTAGGGTCTGATCCAGCTTCGCTGAATTAGACCCGTCGCCGTCTTTTCTTGGGCGTGATCTCCGGGCAAACGCTTCGCGTTTGTCCCGAGGGAAAACCGGTTTCCACCCATCGGATCGAAGCCCGAGGGCATGCTTTTCGGGATCATGCCCTGATCCGGATGCTTGCCTGTCGCATCTGCCTTCTGCATGATGGACCGGCCGAGGCCCGGCCATGGACAGCATCTCGAATATGAGCCCATCCGAGCTCGACGAGCATTTTCTGCGCCGTTCGTTCGACGTCGCCCGCCGCGCCCTGGCCAACGGCAATCATCCGTTCGGCGCCATCCTCGTCGACCAAAATCGCAAGGTGCTGATCGAGACCGAAAACGGCTATATGCCGGCCCATGACGGCACCGCGCATGCTGAACGTCTGCTGGCGACGCAGGCCTGCACGACGCTTGACCCGGATGTCGTTAAAGGTGCCACGCTGTATTCCTCGGCCGAACCCTGCGCGATGTGCGCCGGCGCAATCTACTGGGCCGGCATCGGACGGCTGGTTTACGGCCTGAGCGAACATCGATTGCGCACCATCACGGGCAATCATCCGGAGAACCCGACGCTCGATCTGCCCTGCCGCGAGGTTTTCGCGAGCGGCCAGCGCGCGACCGAGGTGCTCGGACCATTGCTTGAGGACGAGGCGGAAGCGCTGCACGCCGGCGTCTGGAACAGGTAGCCGACAGTCCAGTCGACAACGAAAATGGCGCCGCGGGGCTCATCGCGGCGCCATCGCTTCTTACCTGGAGACGATCAGGCGGTTAGAACTTCACCGTGATGCCGGAGTAGAGCGACGATTCGGTGCAGCTGTGGGTGCTTTGACCGGTTGTCGCGAGGGTGCAGACGCCCGGCATGGCATTGTGGTCGAGGCCGAACTTGTTTTGCCAGTAGCGATAGGCCACCCAGATGTCAACGAAGTGAGAATATTTTGCGCCCCACACAGCCTTGCTGGCATCGAACGTCAGGCGGATCGGTTCGCCGTTGAACTCGGTCTTGGAGGCGGTGCTGAAACGACCCGGGCCCGAAAGGAAGGGAAGACTGTTCGAGTCACCCTTCGGTCCATACCAGGCAGCGCGGCCGCTGATCGAGAAGAACTGGATGCTCTCGGGCAGGAAGCCCAGATCCATGTAGTAGTTGGTCTCGACCGCCCATGTCGCATTGAACTTGGTATTGCCGTCCGCGTTGCAGGTGACGCCGGGAATGTTAGGCCCGGGGAACAGACCGCATTGGGAGAAGGCGTTGTGATTCAAGAACTCCCAGTACACCAATGGAGCGACATTGAAGTAGCCTTTATAAGGCAGGTCGAACTGGAACTGCAGACCGCCGACGACGTCGCGCTTGGCTGCACCAAAGAACCTGTTTTCGGTGTTGGCGTCCATGCCGACTTCGAACGAAATGTTATGCAGCGGCCCGATGCTGAAGGCCTTGGTGTTGAAGATTTCGTTCCAGCCGAACGTGCTGCGGAACAGACCATAGATTTCCGTTGCACCGGCGCAGTCCGCCGGGGCGCCGAAGATGGTACCGGCGTTGGTGCAAGGCGAGGCGGGATCGTTATGGCCCGACTTGAACATCGAGATGGTGAAGAAGTTCGTGCCGTACGCCCATGCGTCAAAATGGGTGAACGAATAGACCGACTTTGCGGTCTTGCCATTGACCGTGCCGTCCGGGTTGACCGTAAACATGCCGGGCTGGGCGCCAGTGAAGATGTACGAATAGGTGACCCGGTCATCGATCACGAAGAAGAACGGCACGTCCGCGGCCGGTTTCGCGGCCTTGACCGGCAAATCCCCGGCACTGGCGAAGCCAGTTGGTGCAAGCACGGCAAATGACAGCGCCGCTGCTGCAATTGCACCAACTGGCTTCGCCAGTGCCGGGGATGACATTCTGAGTACCCCCAAAGTTGACGATCCGATGATCAAGCCCCGTTGAACGAACCCTTGCGCCGTTCACTTGACGTGAAAAGCCTCAACTTTCCCCATGGCTTGCTGCAAGTTTGATCAAGAATGGCCCCGCCGATCAGCGGGTTACGCGCAAACCGGCGTCGGTCGCTGCATTGCAGTGGCAAACTTGGGGCAACGACAGACGGTAGAGTTATGCCTATTTTTATTGGCTTTTTGCGGTGACTTGGGGCTGCGCGAGCACGAGCGTGGCTCACGCAAATTGGAGTCCGCCGCGCTTTCACACCATCGAATGATGCTGCTCATATTCGTAGCAGGCGTGATTGCGCAGTTCCGATTTGTCTCGACCGTCACAATTTTGCAACAGACCATTCGCTGTCGCGGCGCCGGACATCGACCGCCGCGGAGGCAACCGCGCGAAAGGTCAGGGAATCATGCCGTCTGCTAAAGAGTTGGGCAAGCGCTGGCGCTTTTTCCCTATTGAGATCGGAGATCGTCGTCCGCGACATTTCGCCCTCACGATCCGATATCGAACGCATTAGCGGCGAGATGAGAAAGATTAGCGTGCCAGTGCTGGGCGATCTGAAGACGCGTCGGCACCCAGACCTTTTCATGGCTCATGAATGGCGACTTTCTCGCCAACGAAGCGATCAACATCGACATTTGGCCGCAGCAAATCCATGCGCTTCTCGGCGAGAACGGGGCGGGAAAGTCGACGCTGGTCAAAATCATCTACGGATTGATTCAGCCCAGCGACGGCGAAATGCGCTGGCAAGGCGAGAAAATGGTTCTTTCCGGACCGTCGGAGGCCCGCGCGCGCGGCATCGGCATGGTGTTCCAGCATTTCTCGCTGTTCGACAATCTCACCGTCGCCGAGAACGTGGCGCTCGGCCTCGACGGCAAGGAATCGTTCAAGGACATGTCCGTCCGTCTGGAGCAAGTGTCCAGGGTGTACGGCTTGCCGCTTGATCCGAAGCGGCAAGTTTGGCAGCTGTCGGTCGGTGAGCGCCAGCGCATCGAAATCGTCCGGGCGCTGATGCAAAACCCGAAATTCCTGATCCTCGATGAGCCAACCGCGGTACTGACCCCGCAGGAAGCCGATCAACTCTTCATCGTGCTGGATCGGCTGAAGGCCGAGGGCCGCGCGGTCCTCTACATCAGCCACAAACTGGAAGAGGTGACGCGCCGGCAGGAAGATCGCAACCTGCAACCCGCAAGCGGAGACCGCCGCATCGCTTGCGCGCATGATGGTCGGCGCCGACATCAAGCAAGTCAAAGCCCCCGCCGGTCGGCAGACCACGGTGCCGCGCCTCGTTGTCAACGATCTCAGCCTGGAGCCCGACGATCCTCACGGCGTGAGGCTCAAGCACATCTCGCTCGAAGTGAAAGGTGGCGAAATCCTGGGCATCGCCGGCGTCGCCGGCAACGGACAGGATGAGCTGTTCGCGGCGCTTTCGGGAGAGCGGCTAGCCCAGGACCCCGACACGGTGGTGATCGAGGGTCAAGCCGCGGGACATCTTTCGATCACGCAGCGACGCAAGCTTGGCGCGGCTTTCGTGCCCGAAGAACGCCTGGGCCACGGCACGGCGCCACGCATGAAACTGTCGGAAAATGCCTTGCTGACCGGCCATGCCGCCAGCGGAATGGTCCAGCATGGTTTCATCAACACCGCCGCGATGCTGGCGACGGTCGACCGCGCGACCGCGGCATTCGATGTGCGCAAGGCAAAGCGCGACCCCGAAGCGGCAAGCCTGTCCGGCGGCAATTTGCAAAAGTTCATCGTCGGCCGCGAAATACTGCGTAATCCCGCCGTCCTTGTGGTCAGCCAGCCGACTTGGGGGGTGGACGCAGGCGCGGCCGCGGTGATCCGGCAGGCCCTGCTCGATCTCGCCGCAAGCGGTGCCGCCGTGCTCGTGACCAGCCAGGACCTGGACGAGCTCGTCGAGGTCACCGACCGGATCGCGGTGATGTTCCACGGCCGCCTCTCCGAACCGCTGCCGACCGCGGATGCCAACCGCGAGAAGCTCGGTCTGCTGATGGGCGGGAGCAGTCTGGAGAAGGACGCGGCTCATGCAGTTAGTGCTTGAAAAGCGGGCCGAGCGATCGAAGGCGATCGCGCTGATTTCGCCGCTGATCGCGATCGGTCTGACGATCGTGACCATGAGCATCCTGTTTGCCATTCTCGGCAAGAATCCGGTTTCCGC
>VAZH01000021.1 GCA_005884465.1 Alphaproteobacteria bacterium
TCATTGTTGTACGCTCACGCGAGCCGGCGAAGGAAATCTCCACGATCCGCTCTGCAACGCCGCGTCGTCCAGTCCTGCCAAACAGGCGACGGCCGTCTCGACGTAGAAGGCAAGCCGCCGCGCATGTTCGATTTCCTTTCCGTTCAAGATATTCTTGCACAGCGCTTGCGCTAGCGGCTCCGCACCCGCGGCCAAAGCCAGATCGTAGGCCGCCGCCCGGCCGTAGAAGGCCTCTCCGAAGGCCTGCATGCGCTTGGGCACGGCGAGATCGCCGACGCCCATTTCGCGCAAATTGGCGTCCATGTCGTCGCAGAAGTGATCGAACAGCGCCTGGGAAACGCCCGCGCCGCTGTCCTTAATCGACTTCAGCCGCCGCAACACCATCCACAAATGCAGCACCAGCATGTCAAAACGGCCATTAACCGTATCCGGCACCCCCAAATCCCGATAAAACAACGGTTCTCGCGCTTGCGTCACGATCATGCCATAGATGGCTTCAATGGTGCCGCGCGACGGGTTCCGGGGTTTCCTGAAGTGATTGAACGGCCAAAGCATTGTGGGTTCCGCGCGCGAGCTCTTTGGGCAAGCGCTTGTTGCAATCCGGCGTGCTGCCCGGTACGTCAACGCCTCGCGCGATGCAAGGGGACGGGACCAATTCCGGAATGATTGTGACGGGCCAAAGATGCTCACGCATGCGCCCACCGCGCGGCCTGCTCGCGCGCTGGGGCGGCATGCGCGCTGTTGCCGCCATCGCCCTGGTGTGCGCAGCGCTGGGCGGATGCACCGGCGAACAGTGTCAGAAGGGCTATATCCTCCCCCCCGGCGCGCTCGAGCAAATTCCGATCGGGGCGAGCCAGGATCAGGTGCTGATCGTGATGGGAACGCCATCCACGGTCGCAACCCTTAACGGTGAAGTGTTCTATTACATTTCGCAGCGCTCGGAGCGTCCGGTCGCCTTCATGAACCAGAGGCTCGTCGACCAGCGGGTGATCGCGATCTATTTCGACAAAAACCGCCAGGTGCAGCGGCTCGCCAATTACGGGCTGCAGGACGGCCGGATATTCGACTTTATCAGCCGCACCACGCCGACCTCGGGCCAGGAGCTCAGCTACCTGACGCCGCTGTTCAAGCTGCTCAGCTTCAACTAGGACGCGGACTCACTAGCGCTTAGCCAAATTGGCGCCTCACCGGGCATCAGGCCTGTGACGCACCACTCATAGTCGTTGAGTTCATGCCGCATGTTTCGAAGCTCCTGTTTTCAAGTTTGAAGCACGTCAGCGACGCCATCCATTGCGAAACCGGACAACCGGCATTTCCGAAATTACCCCTGAACCGGACCTGCTGCGGACACGCCAAAATCGACCAAAATGACCCATGCCGGGCGTAACTCCACCCCGCCGCGCGCGTCGGTGGCCGGACCTCTGCAGCTCGAAATTGCTGCTCAGAAAGAGGTGGCGGCACAAGTTTTATCGGCCAAGCGCTACTGGCCAGATGGCTGAGCTCAAGCAAACCGATCGTCTATTGCAGTTATTTCGATAGAAGAAGCTCGGGGTCTCTCTATTGAACGGCGAACAGCCGCCATTCGCCAGGTACGCCCTTGAGGTTGTGCGCGCCGCGATCGGCGAACTGAAGTCCGGAGCCGGCGACCAGATCCTTGACCGTGCTAGATACCATCACCTCGTCCGGTCCTGCGGTCGCGGCGACGCGCGCCGCGATATGCACCGCGATTCCGCCGATGTCGCCGCCAATCAGCTCACACTCGCCGGTATGCAGTCCAGTGCGAACCTGCAGGCCCAGCGGGTGCATCTTCTCGCGCACCGAGCGGGCGCAACGCATGGCGCGCGCCGGGCCGTCAAAGGTGGCAAGCAAACCGTCGCCCGCGGTATTCACCTCGTGGCCGCGGAAAGCGGCCAATTCTTTCCGCAACACAGCGTAGTAGTTGCTGAGCACTTCGCGCCACCGCGCGTCGCCCAGTTCGGCGGCGCGTTCGGTGGACCGAACGATATCGGTGAACATGACGGTGGCGAGCACCCGGTCAGGTTCGAGAAGTCGGTGTGTGCCGGTTATGAACTCCTCGATCTCGTCCGCAATGACATCCTGTGTCTCCTGATCGAGCACCAGGTGATCGGTGCCGGGAATCTCGGCGTACTTGGCGCCGGGGATGTGCTCGGCCAAGTAGCGGCCCGTATTGACCGGCACGAGCTTATCACCGGCGCGATGCAGTATCAGCGTTGGTGCTTGAATCGTCGATAGCAGGTGACGGACGTCTGTCTCGTAATTCGCCCTCATCAAAGCGCGAACAGAACCGGGACTCGCTGCTGCACGCTCAATTCTGGCAAACCATTGCAGGAAGGCCGCGTCATCGCGCCGGCTCGGTGCGTTCAGGCGCAACAAGCTGCCTTCCCCCCAGTGCGCAACTAGTTTGGCGAGGGACTGATCGAACGCCTCGCGGGTCACCATCCATGGTTCGTTCTTCATCGACGCAAAGGTGCCATACAGCACCAGGGCGGAGGTTCGCGCCGGATAGGTGGCAGCAAACATCAGGCACATCGGGCCGCCTTCCGACCAGCCATAGATCGTCGCGCGCTCAGAGCCCGCCGCATCCATCACCGCGCGCACGTCACCGACCCGTTCTTCCAACGTCTGTTCGGCGACCCGGTCTGAAAGCCCCTGCCCGCGCTTGTCAAAGGCGATTACCCGAGCGAAAGCAGTGAGTCTCTTGAGCAGATGTTCATTGCTCGGCATCTCCCACAGCAGTTCGACGTGCGAGATAGTACCTGGGATCAGCACGATGTCTCGGGGGCCATCGCCAAAAACACGGTAGGCGATGTAAACATCGCCACTGCGGGCATACTTGATCGGGCCTTCCACGGTCATATCCCTTTGGCAGCGCCGTCATGCTCGCCGTCCGCCGGAAGAAGACTTTCCCTCGCGAGGCCAGGGATCCAGGCGATCGCTTCGCCACGGTAAATCGAAACATACTTCGAGTCGAGCTTCGGTCTATCCATCGACCATTGTCCATATGACGTGCGGAACGGCGACAAAGATAAGGATATAGGCCGATACAGCGCAGCCATCGCCGATGGCATCACACGCCAATATGGCGAAGACTACCGCGACGGAGCCGAGCACCTCGACGCCCGCTTTGGCCAAATGCCCCGCGACGAACAGTCCGGACGACGCGCCCGCCACAGCGAGCAGCATCCGCTCCATGACATGGGCAAACCTGGTTGTGCGGGAACGAATACCCATCGTTCGGCGCCCCCAGATGACCGAGGATTGATTTGAATGGTAGGCGTTTTCTCAACTGGTTGGAAGTCCAGATGCGAGGTGCGGGGCGTTCCGAATGGCGTTCACGTCTGTTGTCCCGCCCTGTGCATTCATGAGTTCACGGCCTGGGGCACACGGTAGCCCGTGTCCCGGACGCGGCGCAGCGCTCTTCGCGCTGCTCCGCAGAGCCGGGACCCACACTTGCAAGCACGATAACAGATGGACCCCGGATCAGCAGCGCACCACGCCGCTGAGGCGGCGCGTTGCGCAGCATCCGGGGAACGTCTCGCGCCTGCGCCAAGCCGTCGCTTGCCGACCTGCCGCGCATTCCCTACGCTCTCCGCAAAACAACAATGATCGAAGCAGGGAGTGACAATGTGACCACAAAATTTTCTCGCCGTAGCGTGTTGTCCGCAGCCGCAGCGCTCTCGGCAACCGCGGCCTTGCCGCGCCTTGGCCAGGCTGCCGACTGGCGGCCCACCGAAACCGTCCGCCTCATTGTGCCGGCCGCACCGGGCGGCACCACGGATGTGATGGGACGATTGCTGGCGGCGCATCTGCAGAAGGCCTGGGGCCAGTCTGCGATCGTGGAGAACCGATCCGGCGGCGGCGGTACCATCGGCACGACAGAGGTGGTGCGCCAGAAGGGCGACGGGCACACCATTTTGGTCGGCAATCCCGGCCCCAACGCCATCGCCTACAGCATCTTCCGCAATATGACCTACAAGGCCGACCAGCTGCAGCCGGTCAGCAATCTGATCCGGATTCCCAACATCGTGTCGGCGCATCCGTCGGTGCCGATCAAATCGATCCCCGACCTGATTGCTTACATCAAGGCCAACCCCGACAAGCTGACCTACGGCTCGTCCGGCGTCGGACAGAGCCCCCACCTCACCGGCGCCTGGTTCCTGCAGCTCACGGGGTTGAAGATGGTGCACGTGCCGTTCCGCGGCGCCGGGCCGGCACTGCAGGCCGCACTCGGGAACGACATCCAGATCCTGTTCGACAATCTTTATCCGACGCTGCCGCAGGTGCAGGACGGCAAGCTCAACGCGCTGGCGGTGACAACGCCGGAGCGAAGCGCCTTGGCGCCCAACATTCCGACCATGCGCGAGAGCGCGCCGGAACTGGCAAAATTCGATGTCTCGTCCTGGTTCGGCATTTTCCTGCCGAAGAGCGCGTCCGCGCCCATCGTCGATAGCCTCAACAAGGAAATCAAGGTCTTTCTCGAGCGCGAGGACACCAAGAAGAACATTGCGACCATGGGCGCGCGGACCGATTACGGCACGCCGCAACAGTTTTCCGATTTCGTGCAGGCCGAGACCGCGAAGTTCGCTGCCATCATCAAGCAGGAAGGCTTGCAGATGGACGTCAACTGAGCAGCTGCCGGCGAGCCGCACTATCCGCGCGTACCGCCGTCATCCTGAGAGCCGCGCAGTTTTGCGCGGCGTCTCGAAGGATGGCCGCATGCACCAAGTTTGTCATCCTTCGAGGCGCGCAAGAGCGCGCACCTCAGGATGACGGCCACCACATCCAAAACAAAAAACCCGCGGCTCGCACCGCGGGTTTTGTCGTAAGTCGCAGCTCGCTCAGTGCGCCAGAATTGCCAGCAGCAAGAGCGCCACGATGTTGGTGATCTTGATCATCGGGTTGACGGCGGGACCCGCCGTATCCTTGTAGGGATCGCCGACGGTGTCGCCGGTCACCGCGGCCTTATGCGCCTCGGAGCCCTTGCCGCCATAGTGGCCGTCCTCGATGTACTTCTTGGCGTTGTCCCAGGCGCCGCCGCCCGAGGTCATCGAGATCGCGACGAACAGGCCGGTCACGATCACCCCTAGCAGCATCGCACCCACGGCCGAGAACGCCGCCGACTTGCCGGCCGGGCCGCCGCCCGCGATAAAATAGATCACGAAGAAGACGACGATCGGCGACAGCACTGGTAAAAGCGACGGGATGATCATCTCCTTGATCGCCGCCTTGGTCAGAAGGTCGACGGCCTTGCCGTAGTCCGGCTTGTCGGTGCCTTGCATGATGCCGGGTTTTTCGCGGAACTGACGCCGCACTTCCTCGACGATGGCGCCGGCCGCGCGGCCGACCGCCGTCATGCCCAGCGCGCCGAACAGGTAGGGCAAGAGGCCGCCGAACAGGAGGCCGACCACGACATAAGGATTGTTCAGCGAGAAGTCGGGCTGCACCCCCTGGAAGTACGGAAACTTCGAGGTGTTGGCGATGAAGAATTTGAGGTCTTCATTGTAGGCCGCAAACAGCACCAGCGCGCCGAGACCGGCGGAGCCGATCGCGTAACCCTTGGTGACGGCCTTGGTGGTGTTGCCGACGGCGTCGAGTGCGTCGGTCGCTTTGCGGACTTCCTTCGGCAGGCCGGCCATTTCGGCGATGCCGCCGGCATTGTCGGTGACCGGGCCGAACGCGTCGAGCGCCACGATCATGCCGGCCAGCGCCAGCATCGTGGTGGTCGCGATCGCGATGCCGAACAGGCCGGCAAGGCTGTAGGTGACGAGGATGCCGGCGATGATCACCAGCGCCGGCGCGGCGGTCGATTCCATCGAGATCGCCAGCCCCTGGATCACATTGGTGCCGTGGCCGGTGACCGACGACGCCGCGATCGACTTCACCGGGCGATTTTCGGTGCCGGTGTAGTATTCGGTGATCCAGATGATCAGCCCGGTGACGGCGAGACCGACGATGCCGCATTCGAACAGCGCCATGCCGGTAAACTTCACGCCCGAGAGCGTACCGAAGCCGACCAGCCAGTAGATCACGCCGGCGACGCCGATCAGAGACAGGATGCCGGTGGCGATCAGGCCCTTGTACAGCGCGCCCATGATCGACTGGTTGGCGCCGAGCTTGACGAAGAAGGTGCCGATGATCGAGGTGATGATGCAGGCGGCGCCGATCGCGAGCGGCAGCGTCATCATGTTCACCAGCAGCGGCGAATTCGCAAAGAAGATCGCGGCCAGCACCATGGTGGCGACCGTGGTTACGGCGTAGGTCTCGAACAGGTCGGCGGCCATGCCGGCGCAATCGCCGACATTGTCGCCGACGTTGTCGGCGATGGTGGCGGGATTGCGCGGATCGTCCTCGGGAATGCCGGCCTCGACCTTGCCGACGAGATCGCCGCCGACGTCGGCGCCCTTGGTAAAGATGCCGCCGCCAAGACGGGCGAAGATCGAAATCAGCGACGCGCCGAAGCCGAGCGCCACCAGTGCATCGACCACGGTGCGGCTGTTGGCGGTAAGGCCCATGTAATGGGTGAGAAAGGCGAAGTAGATGGTCACGCCCAGCAGCGCGAGGCCGGCAACCAGCATGCCCGTGATGGCGCCGGCCTTGAAGGCCAGTTCAAGCCCGCCCGCCAGCGACGTGGTCGCGGCCTGCGCGGTGCGCACATTGGCGCGAACCGAGACGTTCATGCCGATGAAGCCCGCAGCACCCGACAGCACCGCGCCGATCAGATAGCCCACCGCGACCAGCATGCCGAGGAAGTAGGCCAACAGCGCGAAGATCACGATGCCGACCAGACCGATCGTCATGTACTGGCGCTTGAGATAGGCCTGCGCGCCTTCGCGCACGGCGGCTGCGATTTCCTGCATCCGCGGACTGCCGGCATCCGATTTCAAAACCGATGCGGTCGCCCAGATGGCGTAAACGATGGAAAGCGCTCCGCAGAGCACAATCACCCATAATGCTGTCATTGAACTTGCCTCAAGATCCTGGTGTACCCCACGCCTATCGCCGCGGGCGCGGCGGGCGCATAAAAAGAAGGCCTGCCCTGCCCAAAAGGGCGGCCTTAAATCGGCGGGACCATGCCAAAATCACACCCCCGGCGCAACGCCGCGGAGAGCCTAAACCGTCTATTTCGGCAGGTATTTGCGTCGAGGCCGGTGCTTTTCGCGAAAATCCTAGAAATGGCTGTAGGAGAGGCGCGGCAGCGCTATCTCCCTGCCCTCGCCGTCCAAAAAGCTCGGAACTGACGACCCCGCGACAATCACCCCGATTGAACTCACGGCAACCCCGGCTTGACCTGCTGCCTGCACGAATGCCTCGAAGCTGTCTTCCGGGACCGTGCATAAAACCTCGTAATCGTCGCCGCCGGAAACGATCGCGTCGATCCCGGCGATACCGCGCGACAGCAATGCCGCAGCGGCCGGCGACAATGGAATGCTCGGCGCGTCGATGACCGCCGACACGCCCGACACCCCGCACAGTTTCGCGAGATCGCCTGCGAGACCATCGGAGACATCCATGGCCGCGCGAGCGTGATTGCGAACTGCCTTTGCGAGAGCGTTGCGCGGCTGCGGCACGCGATAGCGTCCGATCAGCATCGCCCTCGCCCCGGCGTCGTCGGCAAGCGCTGCGGCGACCGGGCCCCCCTTGAGAATATCGAGACCGAGCGCGGCATCGCCGATCGTCCCCGTCACCATGACGCGATCGCCGGGTTTCGCGCCGCTACGACGGACCATCTTGCCCGCGGGCACCCGCCCGAACGCCGCGATCGAGATCGTCAGCGGACCCGGCGTGGAAACCGTATCGCCGCCGAGCAGCGGGCAGCCGAACAGGCCGGCGTCCGAGCCAAGCCCGCGCGCGAACGGCGTCAGCCACGCATCGTCAGCGGCACGCAGCGCCAGCGTCAGCACGAAGCCGGCCGGTGTTGCGCCCTTGGCGGCAAGATCGGAGAGGTTCACCCGGAGCGCCTTGCGCGCGACCGTATCCGGTGGATCTTCTGCGAGGAAATGCACGCCCTCGACGATGGCGTCCGTTGTAACGACAATATCGTCGCCCGATGGCTTCAGGACCGCGGCATCGTCGCCAAGATTGAACGCGCCGGGATCGGTCGCCAGCGGCTTGAAATATCGCGCGATCAGCGCGTCTTCACCGGATGTAGGTTGTTTGCCCTTCGTCATCCCGTCATCCTGAGGTGCGAGCTCTTGCGAGCCTCGAAGGATGTACGGCCGAGAGGCCGCCGCAATGACACGCCCTCACCCTTCGAGGCCTCCGCTTCGCTACGGCACCTCAGGATGACGGCTACGGCTAAAGCCATTGTATCACACCTACCCACGCGAAAACTCGTCGCCGCGGAACCGGTGGGCGATCTGATCCAGCACCGCGTTCACCATGCCGGTCTCGTCGCCAT
>VAZH01000022.1 GCA_005884465.1 Alphaproteobacteria bacterium
AACGCCACCGCGCGCGCCGACCGCCGCCAGCGCGATCTCGGCGAATACATGCTGAACCATCCCGACCGCCCGTAAGCGGCGTCATCCCTGCGCAACGGCTTCGCCGTTGTCGCTGGAGGTGCGAGCGCTTGCGAGCCTCGAAGGATGGGGGTTCGTGCGGAGCCGTTATGAGTGTATGATCGAGGGCAACAGGAGGTCATCATGAACGAAGACGTCTTCAACGCCAGCCTGCGCAAATTCCTCAAAAAGGTCGGCATCACCTCGCAGCGCGAAATCGAAAAGGCGGTGCGCGACGCGATGGAGGCCGGCCGCCTCAAGGGCAACGAAAAACTGCCGGCCAAAATGGTTCTCACCGTCGGCGGCGTCAACCTCACCCACGAGGTCAAGGACGAGATCGAACTGGGGTAGGTCGAGGCCGCGTTACGCTGACCGCCATCACCCCCAAGCCGACCGTCATCACCCGCGAAGGCGGGTGATCCAGTATTCCAGAGCAGTTGTGATGAATCGAGAAGCCGCAGCGTACTGGATACCCCGCTGGAGCCTGTCATCGGGCTCGAACGTGAGACGCGGTGGCGGGGTATGACGGCCGGCGCAGAAGCAGCGTCCGCTAATGCGGCAGAGCACCCCTACTCCTCCTCCGCCTTCTTCCCGCCGATGTTCTTCAGTTTTGCAAACACGGCGTCGACGTTGAGGTCGTCGCGTTGCTTCTCGCTCGGCTCGAATTCCGGTTCTTTCCGGGTGGTCTCGGAGGCGGGCAGTAGCGTGGCGCCGCCATAGGCGGCGTCGGCCGGCTTCTCCTTGGCCGCGCGCTGCACCTCGAAATCGAGCTCGATCTGCGAGCACAGGCCGAGCGTCACCGGGTCCATCGGCGTCAGTGTCGAGGCATTCCAGTGGGTGCGGTCGCGCACGCTGGCGATGGTGGTCTTGGTGGTGCCGACCAGGCGCATGATCTGCGCGTCCTTCAGCTCGGGATGGTTGCGCACCAGCCACAGGATCGCACTCGGCCGCTCGTGGCGGCGCGACACCGGCGTATAGCGCGGGCCCTTCTTCTTGGCCTGCGGCGGCAGCGCCACCTTGCTCTCGCCAAGCTTGAGGCGATAGTTCGGGTCCTTCTCGCCCTTTTCGATCTCGTCGCGGGTCAATTGCCCGGTGGAAATCGGATCCATGCCCTTGATGCCTTGGGCGGCGTCGCCGTCGGCGATGGCGCGAACCTCGAGCGGGTGCATCTTGGTGAAATCCGCCACCTGATCGAAGGTCAGCGCGGTATTGTCGACCAGCCACACGGCCGTCGCCTTTGGCATCAGCGGTGCATTGCTCATGGCAAATCTCCTTTGCGCTTCGCCCACCTGTTTTTTCAGGCGAAGCCGTGGTCATCAGCGATGACGGGAATTACGCCCTATATAAGCCGTCGGGGGCTGCCCACGCAATGGGCTGCTAATCGGCCTTGACACCGCCCGAAAGCAGTCCCAAGTGCTTACCCGAATTGACCGTTCCCTGCCCGGCGGCGAGGGGTGATTCGGTCCGAGATCGCTTCCATGCAGGCAAAAAAACCCCTGAAAATCGTGCTTTGCTCGCCGCGGGGCTTCTGCGCCGGGGTGGTGCGGGCGATCGACACCGTGGAGCGGGCGCTCACCATCTATGGCGCCCCGGTCTATGTCCGCCACGAGATCGTCCACAACCGCTACGTGGTCGACAGCCTGAAGACAAAAGGCGCGATTTTCGTCGAGGAACTGGCTGAAATCCCCGACAATACCAATGCGCCGGTGGTGTTTTCCGCCCACGGGGTTCCCAAGTCGGTGCCGGCGGACGCCAAGGCGCGCAATTTCTTCTCGCTCGACGCCACCTGCCCGCTGGTCACCAAGGTGCACCGCGAGGCCGCGATCCATTTCAAGCGCGGCCGCGAAATCCTCCTGATCGGGCATTCCCATCATCCGGAAGTCGTCGGCACGTTAGGACAGCTTCCACAAGGCGCGGTGACGCTGATCGAAACCGCGGAAGATGCCGCCACCTTCACGCCGCAGGATCCCGACAATCTCGCCTTCGTCACCCAGACCACGCTGTCGATCGACGACACCGCCGAGATCGTCGCGATGCTGAAGGAGCGGTTTCCGAACATCTCCGGCCCGCACAAGGAAGACATCTGCTACGCCACCACCAACCGCCAGCTCGCGGTGAAGAAGGTGGCGCCGGTGGTCGATGCCCTGATCGTGGTCGGTGCGCCGAACTCGTCGAATTCGCAGCGCTTGCGCGAAGTCGCCGAGCGCGAGGGTTGCCCGATCGCGGTGCTGGCGCAGCGCGCCAGCGATCTCGACTGGTCGAGATTCGACGGCATCAGGACGCTCGGCATCACCGCGGGCGCCTCGGCGCCGGAAGTGATCGTCGAAGAGATCATGGGTGCGTTCGCCGAGCGTTACGAATTGCATGTGGAGACGGTCTCGGCCGCGGAAGAGAACGAATTCTTTCCGTTGCCGCGTTCGCTGCGGCCCGACGCGGCGTAAATCCCATGGCGGTCTACACCGACGTCGCCGCCGACGAGCTTGCGGAATTCCTGGACCAATACGACGTCGGCGAACTCTTGTCCTACAAGGGCATTGCCGAGGGCGTCGAGAATTCCAACTTTCTGCTGCATACCACCTCCGGGTCGTTCTTCCTCACCCTGTATGAAAAGCGAGTCGCCAAAGACGACCTGCCGTTCTTTCTCGGCCTGATGGCGCATCTCGCCGGTCATGGCATTAGCTGTCCGCAGCCGGTGAAGATGCGCAGCGGCGAAACGTTGGGTACACTCGCGGAGCGGCCCGCGGCGATCATCGATTTTCTCGAAGGGGTGTGGCCGCGCAAGCCGAGCGTCGCGCATTGTTCCGCGGTCGGTCAGGCGCTGGCGAACATGCATCTCGCCGGCCGCGATTTCGCCATGTCACGCGCCAACGCGCTGTCGGTGTCGGGATGGCGTCCGTTGTTCGATGCGGCAGAATCGCGCGCCGATGAATTGCAGCATGGCTTGCGGACGCTGCTGACTGCCGAACTCGATCATCTCGAAAAATCCTGGCCGAAGCATTTGCCAAGCGGCGTGATCCACGCCGATCTGTTTCCGGACAATGTGCTATTCCTCGGCGAGCGGGTGTCCGGCATCATCGATTTCACCTTCGCCTGCAACGATATGCTCGCCTACGACGTCGCGATCTGCCTTAACGCCTGGTGTTTCGAGAGCGATTATTCGTTCAACGTCACCAAAGCGCGCGCCTTTCTCAACGCCTATGGCCGCGAGCGGCAATTGTCAGACGCCGAGCAGAACGCGCTACCGCTGTTGGCGCGCGGCGCGGCGCTGCGCTTCCTGCTGACGCGGCTGGTCGATTTTCTCAACGTTCCGCCGGGCGCGCTGGTGCGGCCGAAGGATCCGATCGAATATGTCCGCAAGCTGCGCTTTCAGCAGGGCGTCGCCAGCATGCGCGACTACGGCGTCGCGGCCTCGGGGCTGGTGGCGTGAGTTCACCCCCCGCGGTCACCATTCATACCGACGGCGCCTGCTCGGGCAATCCCGGCCCCGGCGGCTGGGGCGCGATCCTGAAATTCGGCGACGTCGAGAAGGAATTGAAGGGCGGCGAGACCCATACTACCAACAACCGCATGGAGCTGATGGCGGCGATCTCCGCGCTGGAAGCGCTGAAAAAACCCTGCACGGTCGATCTCTACACCGACAGCCAGTATCTGCGTCAGGGCATCACCGGCTGGATCAATAGCTGGAAGAGGAACGGCTGGCGCACGGCGGATAAGAAGCCGGTCAAGAATGTCGATCTGTGGCAGCGGCTGGATGCCGCGCTGAAGACCCATGACGTGCGCTGGCATTGGGTCAAGGGCCACGCCGGCCACGACGAGAACGAGCGCGCCGATCAACTGGCGCGCGACGGCATCGCGATGGCCCGGCTGAAGCAGACGGTGGGGAATTGATCACAGCCGTCATCACCCGCGCACGCTTTTCGTCATCACCCGCCACCGGGTCGGCGCAGCGCGCCGCCCGATGACAGGCTCCAGCGGGTGATCCAGTATTCCGGAGGCGATGGTGATAGATCGCGAGGCCGCGGCGTACCGGATCGCCCGGTCAAGCCGGGCGATGACGACCTTGGATGTCGTGACGCCGCTACTACAGCTGTCCCAGCAGGATATCGCCGCCGGAGACCTCGACCTTGCCGGGCGCCGGCTCGAGATTGAGCTTCTTGACCACGCCGTCATCGACCAGCATCGAATAGCGCTTGGAGCGGATGCCCAGCCCGTTGCCGGAAGCGTCGAGCTCCATGCCGATCGCCTTGGTGAATTCGGCGTTGCCGTCGGCGAGGAAGGTGGCCTCATCGCGCTGGTCGGTGTCGCGCTTCCACGCGTTCATGACGAAGGCGTCATTGACGGAAACGATCGCGATCGTGTTCACGCCCTTGTCCTTGATGGCGTAGGCGTTGAGAAAAATGCTCGGCAGATGCATCTTGTGGCAGGTGCCGGTGTAGGCGCCGGGCACCGCGAATAGCGCGACCTTCTTGCCCTTGAAGATGTCGTCGGTGGTCTTGACCTGCGGACCTTCCGCCGTCATCACGCGAAATTTTGCTTCGGGCAGCTTGTCGCCAACTTGGATGGTCATCGTCAATTCTCCTTGACTGTGCGGAGAGTTCTTAGAGCATTTTTCTGCTGATTGGAAACCGTTCACCGCTGTTTGATGGGCAGCCGTCATTCCGGGGCGCGAAGCGAAGCCGGAATCTCAAGATTCTCCGATGCGCAATTGCGCATCTGAGGTCTGGTCCTTCGGACCATCCCGGAATGACGGTGTCTGCATTGCTTCGTCGCTTGCGCTCCTCGCAATGGCGGCCGTGAAATCAGGCCGCCGCGGCCTTCTTTTCATCGCGCAATTCGCGGCGCAGGATCTTTCCGACATTGGTCTTCGGCAGGTCGGTCCTGAACTCGATCTGCTTCGGCACCTTGTAATTGGTCAGTTGCGTGCCGCAGTACTTGATGATGTCTTCGGCGGTGACGTTCGGGTCTTTCTTCACGACAAACGCCTTGACGGCTTCGCCCGAGCGCGGGTCCTCGACGCCGATCACGGCGCATTCCAGCACGCCGGGATGACCGGCGATCACTTCCTCGATCTCGTTGGGATAGACGTTGAAGCCGGACACCAGGATCATATCCTTCTTGCGATCGACGATCTTGGTGTAGCCGTCCGGTGTCATCACGCCGATATCGCCGGTGCGGAAATAGCCGTCGGCCGTCATCACCTTTGCGGTTTCGTCCGGCCTGTTCCAGTAACCCACCATCACCTGGGGGCCCTTGGCGCAGATTTCGCCGGGCTGGCCGAGCGGCACCTCGTTGCCGTCATCGTCGCGCATCGAGAGATAGGTCGATGGGACGGGAATCCCGATCGATCCGGAGAACTTGTCGGTGTCGGCGGGGTTACAGGTCAGCGTCGGCGAGGTTTCGGAAAGGCCATAGCCCTCGGACAGCGGGCAGCCGGTGACTTTCAGCCATCTTTCGGCAACCGCCTTCTCCGTGGCCATGCCGCCGCCGTTGGAGACCTTCAGCTTGGAAAAGTCGACCTTGTCGAACCCGGACGTATGCAACAGTCCGTTATAGAGCGTGTTGACCGCCGGGAAAAAGTTGATCTGATATTTCATCAGCTCCTTGACGAAGCCGGCCATGTCGCGCGGGTTGGGAATCAAGAGGTCGACGCCGCCGGCGCGGATCCCCAGCAGGTAGCATGCCGTCAGCGCGAACACGTGATAGAGCGGCAGCGCGCAGACGATGAACAATTGTTCGACATGCGGCGGCTTCTTCAGCGCCGGCTGCATCCATGCATCGTTCTGCAGCACGTTGGCGAGAATGTTGCGGTGGAGCAGCGTCGCGCCCTTGGAGACGCCGGTGGTGCCGCCGGTATATTGCAGGAAGGCGACATCATCGCGGGCGATCTTCGGCTTGTTGAGCTTCATGCCGCGGCCGGCCGCGAGCGCGTCGTTGAAGGTGACGGCGCCCGGTATCGCATAGGCTGGCACCATTTTCTTTAGCCGCCGCACCACGAGGTTGACAATCACACCCTTGAGGCCGAGCAGATCGCCCATGCTGCCGACGATGACGTGCTTGACCGCGGTCTTGCCGATGACCTGCTGCACCGTGGTCGCAAAATTCTCGAGAACGATGATCGCCTCGGCGCCGGAATCCTTGAGCTGGTGCTCGAGCTCGCGCGGGGTGTAGAGGGGATTGACGTTCACCACCGCATAGCCGGCGCGCAGCACGGCGGCGGTCGATACCGGATATTGCAGGACGTTCGGCATCATCAGCGCGACGCGGGCGCCCTTTTGCATGCCCTTGCTCTGCAAATAGGCCGCGAGCGCCAGCGACATCTCGTCGAGATCGCGATAGCTGATCGACTTGTCCATGCAGATGAAGGCCTTGCGGTCGGCAAATTTCGCAAA
>VAZH01000023.1 GCA_005884465.1 Alphaproteobacteria bacterium
CGAGCAGCCCGGCGGTGACCTGTTCGCCGGAAGCCACCACGGCGTCATATTCGCGCGCGTCATGCATCGGCGACGCCTCACGGCACCATTCCACCAGTTCATTGGTTTTGCCGGCCATCGCCGACACCACCACGGCGACGTCATGGCCGGCATCGACCTCGCGCTTGACATGCCGCGCGACATTGCGGATTCGGTCGATACTGGCGACCGACGTGCCGCCGAATTTCATCACGAGGCGGCCCATGATGCTGGTGCATTCCCTGTCAGGTTGAGTAATGTGACCCGCACGCAAAACGGCAAGCGCACAAACCAAAAGGCGCGTATACATAGCGGCGCGGTTTCCGGCAAGCAACCGGGTTCCGGCGATTCCGGGCGTCACGGGACGCGGTGATGTTGGGTAATTGAGGTTGAACGCATGGGGCGTTATATCGACGATATCCTGCAGCCCGGCGAAAAGGTGCTGTATTCGACCAACGCGCACTGGATCTTCTATTTGCCGGCGATTGCGGCCTGGATCGTGGCCATCTTCCTCTTCCTGCTGTCGCGGCAGACCACCACCGAAGGCGTCGTCCTGTTGTGTCTGGCGGCCTCGGCCGTGGTGGCGATCGTGGCGCTTTACTGGACCCTGAAGGCCTGGTTCCATCGCTGGACCACTGAGACCGACGTCACCAATATGCGCGTTGTCCACAAGACCGGCTTCATCAAGCGCCGCACGTTCGAGATGAGCCTCGACAAGGTCGAGAGCGTCGACGTCAACCAGAGCATTCTTGGTCGCATATTGAACTACGGTGACGTTACGGTGCGGGGCGTCGGCGAGGGGGCCGAGACCATCGATACCATCGCTTCGCCACTCGAGTTCCGCAATCACATCACCGCGCGATAGGGGCGGCGCGCAATCCATGGCCATGCAAGAAAATTCTCGTAGCAATTTCTCCGCCGCCCAGGCATCCACGGTCGACCCCGGCGAGGTCGCGAAATTCTCAAAGCTGTCGTACGAATGGTGGGATCCCAACGGCAAGATGGCGCCGCTGCACAAGATCAATCCGCTGCGCCTGACCTATATCCGCGACGCCGCCTGCCGCAAGTTCGAGCGCAATGTCAAAAGCCTGAATTGCCTTTCCGGCCTGCGGATCCTCGATATCGGCTGCGGCGCAGGGCTGTTGTGCGAGCCGTTGACCCGCCTCGGCGCGCAGGTGATCGGCATCGATCCCTCCGCCAGCAATATCGCGGCCGCCCGGCTGCACGCCGACAAGGGGCACCTGTCGATCGATTATCGCTGCACCAGCGTCGAGCAGATGGATGTGCGCGAACGCTTCGACATCGTGCTGGCGATGGAGGTAATCGAACATGTCACCGACCTCGGCATGTTCCTCAATCGCTGCGCCGCGATGCTCAAGCCCGGCGGGCTGATGGTGATATCGACCATAAACCGCAATTGGAAGAGCTTTGCGCTGGCGATCGTCGGCGCCGAATACATCCTGCGCTGGCTGCCGCGCGGCACCCATCAATGGGACAAGTTCGTCACCCCCGACGAACTCGCACAGCATCTGGCGAACAACAAGCTCGCCATCACCGAACGGGCCGGCGTGATCTATCATCCCTTCGCCGATCGCTGGAGCCTCTCCTCCGACATGGACGTGAACTACATGGTGGTGGCGGAGGGGATTTAGCTGTTCTTTGTCGTCCCTGCGAAAGCAGGGACCCATAACCACAGGCCTACGTCGTAAAGCACAAGAGCTCCGCATCCGATCTACGTGCCGCCCATGTATTACGTCTACATTCTCGCAAGCCGGCGTCACGGGACTCTCTACATCGGGGTAACAAACTCCCTGCAGAAACGGCTGGAAGAGCATCGAACCGGCAAGGGCTCGTCGTTTGTCAAAGCCTATGGCATTCACCGCCTAGTGTATGTCGAATCCTACGAGCGCGCGGACGAAGCAATCGCCCGTGAAAAACAGCTGAAACGATGGAAGCGTGACTGGAAGATCGAGCTGATCGAGCGGGAAAATCTTGAATGGCGCGATCTCAGCGATTTGCTGGACTAGGTACTTCCTGACCCCTGTGGTTATGGGTCCCTGCTTTCGCAGGGACGACGATGTGGTGGATGTCGCATGCAATCCTGACTGTTGACCGCGCGGGCTGTGACCTTCACGGTGCCGACAACTGCCAACGTCCTCCGTTAGCCCCTCCACTACGTCTCACATGATCAGCATCGCCACGCTCTGGATACCCTTCACCATCACCGCGGCGCTGGGGCAGGTCGCGCGCAATGCGATGCAGCGGCAATTGACCGCGCCGCTTGGCACCTGGGGCGCCACCAATATCCGCTTTCTGTTCGGCTTTCCGTTCTCAGTTGTGTTCTTCGCCGTCGTGCTGGCTGCGACGGGCGATGCCGTACCCTGGCCGACGGCCGCGTTCTGGCCGTGGCTATTGCTCGGCGCGCTCAGCCAGATCCTCGCCACCGGACTGATGCTGCTCGCCATGAACGACCGCTCGTTCGTGGTGACGACGGCGTATCTGAAGACCGAGGCGATCCAGACCGCGATCTTCGGGTTTGTCTTTCTCGGCGATCATCTCACCGCGCTGAGGGTGATCGCGATCCTGATCGCAACCGTCGGCGTAATCATCACCGCGCTGCGGCCGGGCGGGGAAAAAAGCTTTGCCGAGTTGAAGCCGACGGTCATCGGCCTGGTCGCAGCCGCCGCGTTCGCGCTGTCGGCGATCGGTTTTCGCGGCGCGATCATCACCGTATCGGGCGTCTCGTTCGTGACGGCGGCGTCCTACACGCTGGTGTTCGGACTGTTCGTGCAGACGCTGGTGCTGACGATTTATCTTCTGGCGCGCGCGCCCGACGCGCTCACGAAAATCCTGGGACTGTGGAAGCCGTCGATGCTGGCGGGCTTCATGGGCGCGTTCGCCTCGCAATTCTGGTTCCTGGCGTTTGCGCTGACCGCCGCCGCCAACGTGCGCACGCTGGCGCTGGTCGAGGTGCTGTTCGCGCAGGGCGTGGCGTATTACTCGTTCAAGCAGTCGCTATCGGGCCGCGAACTCCTGGGCATCGCCCTGATCGTGATCGGCGTCGCGCTATTGGTGGCGGTGTAGCGGTCCTCATCCTGAGGAGCGACCTCTTGGTCGCGTCTCGAAGGATGAGTGTCGACGTCTTCATGGTTCGAGACGCGCGAAGTCGCGCTCCTCACCATGAGGAAGACCGCGCATGTCGGAATCAGTTCCTGTCTTCCGGCAGCACCGGCAGCGGCGATACTTCGACGCCTTCCTCGATCAGGGCGCGCGCTTCGTCCGGCGAAGCCTCGCCGTAAATCGGGCGATGTTCGATATCGCCGTAATGCATCTTGCGGGCCTCGTTGGGAAAACGCTCGCCGACATTGTCGGCATTTTTGACGATATGATCGCGCAATTCCTTGAGCTTGGCGCGCAATTCGCGCTCCTGCGCCATCAGCAGAGGTGTCGATGCCGGCGCCGTGACCTCCGTCGAAGCGGCAGGCGCAGGCGCAGGAGCCGGGGTCTCGTGGCCCTTCTTGCTCACGATCTGCGGGGCCATGATGGCCCTCTCGACCTTGTCCGAACCGCAGGTCGGACAGTTCACCAGCTTGCGCTTTTCCTGTTGTTCGTAGGCCGAGGAGCTTTGAAACCAGCTTTCGAATGCATGGCCGCGGTCGCAGCGTAGCGAATACCGGATCATGCCGATCCCCGCACCACGTGCAGATGTTCCGGGCCGGCCTTCGGATCGGCAACGCTGAAACGCCTTCCATGCTGCAGTGACGGAACCGCCTTGCGCGCGGTCTCGACCTTGGCGGGGTCGATCTTCGCCAGGAAGACGCCGGGCTCAACGCCTCCTTCGGCGAGCACCGTACCCCAGGGGTCGACGATCAGGGAGTGGCCAAAGGTCTCGCGCTTGTTCTCATGCATGCCGCCTTGCGCTGCGGCGAACACAAAGCAGCCGGTCTCGATGGCGCGGGCGCGCAACAGCGTGTGCCAGTGCGCTGCACCGGTGTTTCGCGTGAAGGCGGAGGGCACGGTGAGGAACGACGCACCGCTTTCGGCGAGCGCGCGATACAGCGCCGGAAAGCGCACGTCGTAACAGATCGTCAGACCAATCCGGCCCCAGGGCAGGTCGGCGATGACGGCGGTTTCGCCCGGCTGATAGTTGGCGGATTCGCGATAGCTCTCGCCACCGGGCAGATCGATGTCGAACATATGGATCTTGTCGTAGCTTGCGATCACGAAGCCGTCCGGCCCGATCAGGAACGAACGGTTGACGGCCTTCTCGGGAGAAGCGCGCAGCGCCAGTGAGCCGACATGGAGATGAATTTTCAGTTCCGCCGCCAGCGCGCGATAGGCTTTCAGCGAAAGATCGTCCTCTTCGGCGGCGAGATGTTCGAACAGCATCTTGCGGTTGACCTGCATCATGTTGCTCACCTCGGGGGTGAGTACATAATCGGCGCCCTGGGCTTTAGCTTCGCGAATCAGTTTGGTTGCCTGCTCGAGGCTCGGCTCCGGCAGCAGCCCGGTGCGCATCTGCACCATGGCGGCGGTGAAGGTGAGGTCGGCGGTCATGAATCGGCCTTTTCGCCCGCCAGCAACGCATCGAGCTTGCCCTGCCGATCAAGCGCGTAGAGTTCGTCGCAACCGCCGACATGGATCTCGCCGATGAAAATCTGCGGAAAGGTCGAGCCCACGCCGGCGCGATCCCACATCTCTTGATGAAGCGCCGGGTTCTTGGCGACGTCGAATTCGATGAAGGCGACCTTCTTGCGCGTCAACAGCGACTTGGCAGCGCCGCAGTAGCCGCAGCCCGGACGGGTGTAGATTTCGATAGCAGCGGTCATCTCGCGCTCGGTTTCAGGAAGATTACCCGATTATATGGGAGCTTTATACGTGTCCACAACCCGGGCGAACACCAGTACGTCCACCTGGGCCGCCTTGGCGCGTAGTAGCGCCCGCGCGCAGGCGTCCACTGTAGCGCCGGAGGTCAAGACATCGTCGATCAGGACGATGCGGCGGCCGTGAATCTCGGCGGTACGATCGGCAGCGACCTTGAACGCACCTTGCACGTTCGTGGCCCGCTGCGAGCGGGACAGGCCGATCTGTTGCTCCGTCGGCCTGACGCGCCGAAGCGCTTCCGATGTTACTTTCACGCCGCTTTGCCGCTCGATCGCGCGCGCCAGCGCGCCGGACTGGTTGTAGCGGCGGCTCCAGCCGCGCCGCCAGTGCAGCGGCACCGGAACCAGCGCGTCGGCCTCCTCCAGGAGCTCGCGCCCGGCCCGCGCCATCCAGCGGCCCATTGCGGGAGCGAGATCGGTGCGGTCCTGATATTTCAGCGCATGCACCAGCGTGCGCGCGACGTCGTCATAGCGCACCGCGGCGCGGGCGCGTTGATAGGCCGGCGGATCGGAAATCGCTTCCATCGACAACAGGCCGGGTCCGGGATCGTAGACAAAGGGAATGCCGAGTTTGGGACAAAACGGCGGCGCGATGAACGACAGTCTTGCCCAGCACTCGGCGCAGACGCCTTCCCCGTCGACCGGTTCGCGGCAGGCGACGCACAGCGTCGGCAGCGCGATGTCGAGCGCTAGCCGCGCGGCATGCACCCACGCGCCGCGGCACGCGTTCAGCGCGCCGCGCAGATGGGCGGAGATGGATCGGGATGGTGATGCCTCGGCGTCCATACGCCACAGGCTAGCGTCGGGTCGCGCGGCGCTCAAGCCGGCAGACTCGAATTTTCGTCGCTTCGCTCCTCGCAATGACATTCCCGCTCGATCGCGTCGCTGCGCGGTAGCCGTCAAACTCTATTTCATGCA
>VAZH01000074.1 GCA_005884465.1 Alphaproteobacteria bacterium
CGCACAGCCGTGCAGAGTGCGGCATTCGGCGAGAAGCTCGGACCCGGCCGCGCGATGGATGGCGCCATCGACGCCACCGCCGCCGAGCAGGGACGTGTTGGCGGCGTTGACGATGGCGTCAACGCTTAAAGTCGTGATGTCGGCGACGATGACGTCCAGCCGCGCCGTGCCGATCTGGCGCGCGGCCAGGCTCAGGCGGAGGCGGCCGCGGCGACCGGCACGCCCTTGTCGGCAAACAGCTGCTGCAGCTCGCCCGCCTGGAACATCTCGCGAATGATGTCGCAGCCGCCGACGAACTCACCCTTGACGTAGAGCTGCGGAATGGTCGGCCAGTTGGAATAGGTCTTGATGCCGTCACGCAGTTCGGCGGATTCAAGGACGTTCAAACCCTTGTAGCCGACCCCGATGTGATCGAGGATCTGCACCACCTGTCCGGAAAAACCGCACTGCGGAAACTGCGGCGTGCCCTTCATGAACAGCACGACGTCGTTCGACTTCACTTCGTTGTCGATAAATTGCTCGATGCTCATATCCACGTCCTTTTGCCTCTTGCGGCATAGCCCTTCGGGCCGCACCGGCCCGCTAAACCCGACCTGTCATATATGTACCCCAAACCGTTGTGCATCCAAAGCAAAATGGCAGCGGAGCCGCTATGCGCCGGCCTGACAAACGGGTTGTCCCCAGCGCTTGGCCTATAGCCGGCAGGCGCCGACATCATAGCCCGGAGAGGCTTTTATCCCCGGCGGGACCCCCTATCTAGGACAGGCTGTTCTCGGGGAACCCATCGGCCACAGCAACGTTCTGTTCCCCGACCGGAGACGCCTGTGACGAAACCTGCATCCGCTGCGGCGCTTGCCGCCCCTTGCCCGTCATTATTCTCCGATTCCGGCAGCCTCGCCCAGAATTTGGTGGAAGCCTTCCTCGCAGTCCGTGGCGAGACCGAGCGCCGCGCCGCGCCCTTAACGCCGGAGGACCAGCTGATTCAGTCGATGCCGGACGCCAGCCCGGCAAAGTGGCACCGCGCCCATACCACCTGGTTCTTCGAGCAATTCCTGCTCGGCGAACACTGCGATGGCTACAGACCCTTTCACCCGGACTACGCCTACCTGTTCAATTCCTACTACGTCAGCGCCGGGCCGCGGCACGCCCGTCATCAGCGCGGCCATCTGACCCGTCCCAGTGCCGACGAAGTCACCGCCTATCGCCGCCATGTCGATGCGGCTGTGGTGAAATTCTTTCATGAGGCCGGCGAGGCCACCTTGGCAGCGATCGCGCCATTGGTGGAAGTCGGTCTCAATCACGAGCAGCAGCATCAGGAATTGATGCTGACCGACATCCTGCACGCCTTCGCGCAAAACCCGATTTTGCCGGCTTACGATCCGGCCTGGAAATTTCCCGCTTTGACCCGCACCGGCGACGAATGGGTCACGCTCAATGAGGGCATCCATAGCGTCGGGCACGCCGATGACAGCTTTCATTTCGACAACGAAAAGCCGCCGCACCGCGCGCTGGTGGGCCCGGTCAGGTTGGCGCGCAACCTCGTCACCAATGCCGAGTGGCTCGCCTTCATGAAAGACGGCGGCTACTCGACGCCGACGCTATGGCTGATGGACGGGTTTGCGGCCGTGTGCAACGAGCAGTGGCAGGCGCCCGGCTACTGGCGCGAGATATCAGGCGAATGGCATGTCATGACGCTCGCCGGATTGAAGCCGGTCGATCCGGCCGCCCCGGTCTGCCACGTCAGCTATTACGAGGCCGACGCGTTCGCGCGCTGGAGCGGCAAGCATCTGCCGACCGAAATGGAGTGGGAGGTCGCCGCCCGTGCCGGCCATCTCAACGACGCATTCGGAATCGTGTGGCAATGGACCCGCAGCGCCTACGCCCCTTATCCCGGCTATCGGGCGATCGAGGGCGCGCTCGGCGAATATAACGGCAAGTTCATGGTCAACCAGCTGGTGCTGCGCGGCTCATCGCTTGCAACCCCGGAAGGACACAGCCGTATTACCTATCGTAATTTCTTCTATCCCCATCATCGCTGGCAATTCACAGGACTGCGCCTCGCCGACTACGCCGCCTGATCTTTCTGGAATTCAACCGCGCCGGAAAGCGCGTGCAGGAGACTGTTATGAATGTGCATGCCGCCGCTTTGGCCAAAGCGCATCGCTTCGACGAACAAACCTCGGCGTTTGGCCGCGACGTGATCGACGATTTGTCGCAGCATCCTAAACGGCTGTCGCCAAAATATTTCTACGATGCCGCCGGTTCGGAATTGTTCGAACAGATCACGCTGCTGCCGGAATATTACCCGACGCGCAGCGAACTTTCGATCTTGCTTGATCGCCGCAGCGCGATATCGGCGATTGTGCCTGATGGCGCCGCGCTGGTGGAATTCGGCGCGGGCGCCACCACCAAGGTGCGGCTGTTACTGAACGAGTGCGGGTTCGACGCCTACGTTCCCGTGGATATTTCCGGCGACTTCCTGAAAGCGCAGGCCGACGCCTTGCGCAAGGACTTCCCCGGCCTCGCCGTCTATCCGGTCGCGGCGGACTTTACCGCGCCGTTCACACTGCCCGACGCTGTCGGCGCGATGCCCAAAGTGGGATTTTTCCCAGGCTCGACGCTTGGAAATTTCGAGCCGCATGAAGCCTGCGGTTTCCTGCGCAGCGCCCGCGACATTCTGGGGCAAGGCGCGCAGATGGTGATCGGCGTCGATCTCGAAAAGGACGAGCGCGTGCTATATGAGGCCTATAACGATAAAGCCGGCGTCACCGCGCGCTTCAATCTCAACGTGCTCCATCGCATCAACAGCGAACTCGGCGGCAATTTCGACCTCTCCGCCTTCAGGCATCGCGCGATCTATAATCGCGAACGTCACCGGATCGAAATGCACCTGATCAGCCGCAGGGCGCAGACCGCGCGCGTGCTGGGCCGCAGCTTCTCGTTCCGCGCCGGCGAAACCATCCACACCGAAAACAGCTACAAATACAGCCTCGAACGCTTTATCGCGCTGGCGCGCGGCTCGGGCTGGACCCCGCGCGAGTCCTGGACCGATAGCGCCGGCATGTTCTCGGTTCACGCATTGGTAGCCTCGGACTGAGTCTCTTCAGGCTGCGTTTCGCCCGCGCCGCTCTTGAGCGAGATCGATTCCCAGGCCGCGACAACGATCATGATCGCTGATGTCAGCAGCGACAGCATCAGGGGTGTTAGCCCGGCGGCGAACCAGGCAAGAATGCCGAGTGCAACGATGCCGGCGCCATGGGAGAGCTGAAGCCAGCCGCGAATGGTGTGTTTGAAGAGGATCGTTCCGATCAGAAACAGCAACGGTCCGCCGATCGCGCTCAGCACCGTCTTCACGTCGGAATGATCCGCTGGATGCGTCAGCACCAGTTCATCGGCGACCGCGGAGAGAATGATGCCGGCCACGATCGGCATGTGCAGGTAGGTATAGGCGAGCCTCGCCAGTCGCCCCGGCTCGCTCGATCTTGAAATCAGTTCGGAGCCAGCTTCCGCGCCCTTGTGGAAATAGATCCACCACATCGCGAGCGCGCCGATGAAGGCCGACGCGAAGGCGCTCACGGTCTCGATAGTCCAGGGCAGGTCGGCGAACGTCGAGCCGGTTACGACGATGGATTCACCGAGCGCGATTATGATGAATCCGGCGCAGCGTTCGGCCATGTGACCGCCCTCGACAACCCAGTCCCCCACCGAAGACGCGCCGTATTTCGGGATCCAGAACCGCACCGCCGGTGAGATATATTCGATTGCAAGCGCCACGGCCCAAAGCACCAGCCGCGAATGCCCTTCCGCAATGCCGCCCGCGATCCAGAAGATGGCCGAGATCGACAGCCAGACCAGGATACGGAGCGCATTCATACGGGCCAAGGTTCGGTTGGGCGGTGTCGAGATCAGCAGAAAGACCGTGCGGCCGACCTGCATCACCGCGTAGGCAACCGCGAACCACAATCCCCGGGATTCGAATGCCTTCGGAATCGAGGTGGAGAGCACGAGCCCGCCCAGCATCAGCAGGAACAGGAGCACCCGGACCGGCGTCAGTTCGGGATTGAGCCAATTGGTGATCCAGGAGGTGTAAACCCACACCCACCAGACCGCCAGAAACAGCAGGGTGGTCTGCAGCGCCCCGAGCGGGGTGAAGCGGCCGAGCAGTGTGTGCGATATCTGGGTGACCGCGAAGACGAACACCAGGTCGAAAAACAGCTCGGCATAGGTGACGCGGCTGTGCTGGTTCGGCACAATCGGGCGGTATAGCGCGCCGCGTTGATTGTCCCCCATGGCGTCCCCTTCCCGCCGGACCAGCTAGCGCTCCGACACCCCGGGTCCGCCAGGTACCCCGGTCTGCAGCGCCAGCGCGTGGAGCACGCCGCCCATCTGGCCTTGCAGCGATTGATAGACGATCTGGTGCTGCTGGACGCGGGATTTGCCGCGGAAGGACTCCGAGATCACGGTCGCCGCATAGTGGTCGCCATCGCCGGCCAGATCGCGGATCGTCACCTCGGCGTCGGGAATAGCCGCCTTGATCATCGATTCGATATCGCGGGCGTCCATTGGCATCCCGTTTTCTCCATTCGGCGTTTTCGAATCGCCGCCGGCTATGGCCCTGGCGGCGCCTTAACTTAGCGCGGACACCCTTCTACGTCACGCGTTTCGCACTATATTCCCGATCCGATCCCTGCAAAGCCGCTGGATCGTCCCCGCGCGATCACAACGGCTGACCGTAAGAGGCTGACGACCATGAAACTCCCCGGTCCCGACCACCCGATCACCATTGCCGCGAACCCGAAGCGAGTCCGCGTCTCCGCTGGCGGCGCCGTCATTGCCGACACCACCCAGGCCCTGACGCTAAAGGAAGCCAGCTATCCGGCGGTGCAGTATGTGCCGCGCGCGGACGCCAACATGGAGCTGTTGGCGCGCACCGACCGGGTGACGCACTGCCCCTACAAGGGGGATGCGAATTATTTCAGCATCAACGCCAACGGCAAGACGCTCGAAAACGCGATCTGGACCTACGAGACGCCATTTCCGGCGATGGCGGAAATCACCGGCCATCTGGCCTTCTATCCCGATCGGGTCAAGATCGAGGAGCTGGCTTGAGGCGACGGCCGCTTAGGAGCGCGCAAGCGATCGATCTTCTTCGTCATGCCTGGCCTTGTGCCGGGCATCCACGTCTTAATATCAAGCGGCAAGAAAGACGTGGATGGCCGGGACGAGCCCGGCCATGACGGCCTTGCCAAGCACCCGCCTACACCCTGAAGATGGTAAGCCCGAGGATCAGCAGGACCAGGAAGATCACGACGAAGACATAGAACAGGAAGCGGGCGATATCCGCCGTTGCGGCCGATATGCCGGTGAAGCCGAGAACGCCGGCAACGATCGAGATCAGGAAGAACAACAGCGCCCATCTCAGAATTGTCATCGCCCACTCCTCAAACCTTGCGACCCACTGGTCAAACGTTGCGACCCACTGGGTCGCGTCTCCTGCGAAATCGCTGATCTAACTTTCGAGCAAGGGGACTGGTTCCGGTAACGGGCGACAGAGGGGCGGCGTTTTGTTCACCGCCGTTGACCGAAATCAACTATTTGGGGGACTTTTCCGAGGATTGCCTCCAGGCAGGCGCTTGGGGAAAGCTCCGGGGGCCGGTCCTGCCGGCTGAACCGGGCTTTGGGGCCTTGCTGAATCAGGTTCCCGACGGCAACATCCGAGACGATCACCCTGCCGGGGCACGCATGACCTCCATTTCCTCATCCGTGACGACCGCGGAAGTTCGGGCCGCGCCAAAAGCCAGCACGCGCAACGCCGCGCTCGATCGCGCCCGCACCTTCCTGACCCTGGTGGTGGTCCTGCACCATGCCGTCATTCCCTACACCTATTTCGGTCATACCGATCCGAAGTCGTGGCTCGGCTTTGACGCCGTCGTGCTCGCCACCGACAGCTTCTTCATGGCGATGTTCTTTTTTCTCTCCGGGTTGTTCGTATGGCCAAGCCTTGCTCACAAGCCGCCGCAAATCTTTATTCGCGATCGCCTGCTCCGGCTGGGCCTGCCGTTCGCGATCGCCGCGTTCACGATCATACCAATCGCATATTACGCCATCGCGCTGCGGCAGCAGCCCGATATCAGCTTCACCGCGTTCTGGTGGAAGACGATCACCGTCGGTCCCTGGCCAAGCGGTCCGATCTGGTTCATCTGGGTGTTGCTGGCTTTCGATCTTTTCGCCTGCCTGTTGTATCGGCTCTCATCCAGGTTGCTCGATCCGATCAATCGTATGTCGTTGCGCGGCTACGACCGGCCAGCCGAATTTTTCCTGTTTCTCGTCGGCCTCACCGCGGTGGTCTATATTCCGGCGCGCCTCTACTTCGGGCCGAGCCGCTGGTTCGAGTTCGGGCCGTTCGACGTTCAGGTCAGCCGCGAGCTGCTATATGCGGCCTATTTCTTTATCGGAGCCGGCGTCGGCGCAGCGAATTTCAATCGCGGCGTTCTGAGCCCGGAGGGACGGCTGGCAGAGAGCAGCTGGGGGTGGGCGATCGCGACGCTCGTTCCATATTGCCTGTTATGGGTGCTGATCACCATCAAGCGGGAAATATTGGGCAATCCGCCGGTGTTGCCAGCATGGTATGAGGGGATCTACGGGCTTCTCTTCGTCGCCTTCAGCGCCGGAATGATGTTCACGATCCTGGCGTTTTTCCTCAGATTCAAACGATCCGGCTGGAGCATTCTCGATCCCATGCAGCCCGACGCCTACGGCATCTTTCTGGTGCATTACCCGATCGTACTCTGGCTGCAATACTGGCTTTTCGATTTCGATCTGCCCGCCATCGTCAAGGCGCTGGTCGCGTTCGTGCTTACCGTCCTGTTCAGCTGGGCCGTGACAGCAGCGCTACGCAAGATCCCGGGCGCGACACGCGTGCTGTGAGCGCGAATGCGGGCCCGATGACAGGCTCCGCGAAGCAATCCAGCTTTGGAGAACAAGAACTGGATTGCTTCGTCGCTTTGCTCCTCGCGATGACGAGAAGCACGACCGGATCTTCAGGGAGCCTTGCCGCCCATATAGGCCGGAAACCAGCCCTCGAAGCCGGCCTTGAGCGACGCAACCGAAACCGGGGTCTCGCCTGCGATGGCGATGCTGTCGCCGCCGGTGGTGCCGATGCGCACGCACGGCACGCCGGCGCCCTTCATCTTCGCCAGCACCCGGCCGGCCTCTGCCGCCGGCACCGTCACGAGGTAGCGCGCCTGATCTTCGCCGAACCAGTAAGCGTGCGGCACGATCTCTGCCGGCGCCGCCAATAGCCGCGCACCGAACCCGCTGGCAATCGCCATCTCTGCCAATGCAACCAGCAGGCCGCCATCCGAGACATCGTGCGCGGCCGTCGCAGTGCCGGCGTGGATCATGCCGCGCACCACACAACCGTTGCGTTTCTCCGCGGCGAGATCGACCGGCGGCGGCGCGCCCTCTTCGCGGCCGCAGATCTCGCGCAAGTAAACCGATTGCCCGAGCCAGCCATGGGTGCCGCCGATCAACAGGATCGCCTCGTCCTCGGCCTTGAACGCCAGCGTCGCGGATTTGGTGAAATCGTCCAGCAGTCCGACGCCGCCGATCGAAGGCGTCGGCAGGATGCCGCGGCCCAATTCTTCTCCAGGAAATCGGGTCTCGTTGTAGAGCGAGACATTGCCGGACACCACCGGGAAGTCGAGCGCGCGGCAGGCTTCCGCGATGCCCTTCAGGCAGCCGACGAACTGGCCCATGATTTCCGGCCGCTCCGGATTGCCGAAATTGAGATTGTCGGTGACGGCGAGCGGCCGCCCGCCGACCGCCGTGATATTGCGCCAGGCCTCGGCCACCGCCTGCTTTCCGCCTTCGAACGGATCCGCCTCGCAATAGCGCGGCGTGACATCCACCGTCAGCGCTAACCCCTTCGGCCCGTCCTGCACCCGCACCACTGCCGCATCGCCGCCCGGACGCTGCAAGGTATTGCCGAGAATGACGTGATCGTACTGCTCCCAAACCCAGCGTTTCGAGCAAAGCTCGGGCGTCGCGATCAGCTTTTCCAGCGCGGCTGATAATCCGATCGGCGCCTTGACCTCCCGCGCATGGATCACCGGCAACGTCGGCGACGGCACATGCGGGCGGTCGTAGAGCGGCGCTTCGTCGCCCAATTCCTTGATCGGCAGGTCGGCCATGACATTGCCGCCGTGCTTGACGACAAAGCGCTTGCTCGGCGTGGTGTAGCCGACGACGGCGAAATCCAGCCCCCATTTGCGGAAGATCGCTTCGGCCTCTTTCTCCTTTTCGGGCTTGAGCACCATGAGCATGCGCTCCTGGCTTTCCGACAGCATCATCTCGTAGGCGCTCATGCCGGTCTCGCGCGTCGGTACCGCATCGAGATCGAGGTCGACGCCGAGATCGCCCTTGGCGCCCATTTCGACCGCCGAGCAGGTCAGGCCCGCCGCGCCCATGTCCTGGATCGCGATCACGCAATCGGCTTCCATGATTTCGAGGCAGGCTTCCAGCAGCAGCTTTTCCGCGAAGGGATCGCCGACCTGCACGGTCGGGCGCTTCTCGGCGGAGTCGTCGTCGAATTCGGCCGACGCCATCGAGGCGCCGTGAATGCCGTCGCGCCCGGTCTTGGAGCCGAGATAGACGATCG
>VAZH01000075.1 GCA_005884465.1 Alphaproteobacteria bacterium
TCTTTGAAAAGCTTGGTGGGCGCACCAGGGCTCGAACCTGGGACCCGCTGATTAAGAGTCAGCTGCTCTACCAACTGAGCTATGCGCCCGGAACCGGCCCGGAAAGCCTTCGCGAGAGGGCGTCGTTTAGCAAAGCGCCCCCCCGATGTCCAGCAAACCGGCGAGGTATTCCCGTCTATCGGCACGGCTAGCAAAAACGAAAAAGCCGCCGGAATCCAGCGGCTTTTTCTTTGCGTTTCGATCGATTGACGGCTTGCGCCGCTAGAGCCGCTCGCCCCGGCCACCACGATCCATGCCCGGCCCGCCTCCGTCGCGATCCATGCCGCGCTGGAATCCATGGTGCCGCCAACCTCCGCCGCCGAAGCGGCTGCCCATATGGGTCAGGATGGCGAGCCGGCGCTTCTGGCCGTCGTCCAGGGTCTTGTAGAGCGGGTCAGCCGCGTCTGCGATGCGCTTCATCGCCGCCGCCGTCGCCGCCATGGTGTCGGCGCGGTCGCGCAGGCGCGCCACCGGATCGCTCGGCTTCTGCGAATCCTGGGAATCCCGTTCCGCGTTCATCCGCGCATTGGCGCGATCGATCCGCAGTTTGGCGAAATCCCGCACCGCAGCCTCGACCGGCGGCCACAGCTTTTCCTGATCGGGCGTGAGCTTCAGCCCGGCCTTGACGGCGGCAATCCGCGCGTCGGTCAGGGCCGCCCTGTCCTCGGGGCTCATTCGCATGTGCTCGTGAGACCAGGGACGGTGCTGGGCATAGACCACGGTCGAACCGGCAATGGCGAGCGCCGCGATGCCGGCAATAGCAAACTTCTTCATGCGAACCTCCGTTGAAAGGTTGCACGAGGATGGGCGCGCGCGCGGGCGCAATCAACTTACAGTTTGGAAAGAGTGCTGTGTGTTACCAAGATGTAATCTGCCGTTTTCAGCGCTGGTGATCAGAGCATGCCGAGCGCGCGCGGCAGCCACAACGAGATTTCCGGCACGTAAGTAACGATGCCGAGAAAGACCAGCATGGTCAAAAGCCATGGCCACACCGCGATCGTCAGTTCGGTGATGCCCATCTTGGCGATGCCGGACGCCACGTAAAGATTGAGACCGACCGGCGGATGGCACATGCCGACTTCCATGTTGACGACCATCAGGATGCCCAGGTGCACCGGGTGAATCCCCAGCCTGACCGCCACCGGAAACAGAATCGGCGCCATGATCAGGACGATCGAGGACGCCTCCATCACATTGCCCGCCAGCAGCAGCAGCAGGTTCACGATCAGGAGGAATATCACCCAGTCGACGCCGACCGATGTAATCCACGCGGCAATCTGCTGCGGAATATTCTCGTTGGCCATCAGGAACGAGAACAGCACCGCGTTGGTGATGATGTAGAGAATCATCGCGCTCATATTGGCCGAACCAAGCAGCACCTTCGGCACATCCTTGAGCGACATGTCGCGATAGACGAACACCGCGATGACGAAGGCGTACACCGCGCTGACGGCGGCCGCTTCCGTGGGCGTGAACAGGCCGGCGTAGATGCCGCCGAGCACGATCAGGATCAGCAGCAGCCCCCACATGCATTTCTGGAACGCGACAAACGTTTCAGTCCAGCTCGCGCGTGGCAGCCTCGGATAGTCGTTTTTCCACGCACGGTAAAAGGTGGTGAGCCCGAGCAGCGTCGCCAGCATGAGGCCCGGGATGACGCCGGCCATGAACATCTGTCCGACCGAAGCCGAGGATACCCGGTGGCCTGCCGGATCGAGCGCAACGCTGCCGCCAGTCGCCACGCAATAGATCACCATCACGATCGACGGCGGGATCAGGATGCCGAGTGCGCCGGACGTGGTGATCACGCCTGCGCCGAAGCGCTTGGGGAGACCCTGCTTCACCATCGCGGGCAACATGATCGAGCCAATCGCGATCACGGTTGCCGGCGACGACCCGGAGACCGCGGCGAACAGCGCGCAGGCCATCACGCCGGCGAGGCCCAGGCCACCGTACCAGTGCCCGACCATCGAGGTTGCAAAATTGATCATGCGGCGCGCGACGCCGCCGTGGGTCAGAAAATTGCCGGCCAGAATGAAGAACGGGATCGCCATGATCTCGAAATTGTCGATCCCGGTAAACAGTTTTAGCGCCACCGACTCGGTCGGGACATTGGTCATGGTGTAGATGAAGGTCAAAACCGTCATGCCGAGCGCGATCGAGATCGGCATGCCGGTCAGCATCAGCGCGATCAGGAGCCCGAATATGAAGGCGCTGGTCATCGCGTGACCTCCGCGACGCCCGCGCCGGGCGCCTCCACGTCGACGCCCTCAACGTGAGCGACGTCGTGGTGCGGCAGTTCGCCGGTGCGCCAGTAATTAAATGCGACCTGGAGAAAGCGGAAGCACATCAGGTACGAGCCGAGCGGAATGCAGAGGTAGACGAACCAGCTCGGAATTTCGAGATCGGGCGAGACCTGGTCGGTGGCCATCAGCCCAATCACGAATTTCGCGCCCATGGTGCCGATCACGGCGGTGAAGAACGCGCCGCAGAACAGTCCGAACAGGACGACCATATTTCGCCATGGCGGCTTGAGCTGGTTGACCAGCACGTCGACGCCGACATGGATGCCGGTTCGCACGCCATAGGCGGCGCCGAACTTCGCCACCCACACGAACATGTAGATGCACAATTCCTGTGCCCAGGACAGATTGATGGGAAACAACAATGGATAAAGGAACGGAACGCCGATCAGGTAACGGTGCATCACCGCGAGAAAGATGATGAACGTCGCGGCCGCCATCAGCGTCGCGATCAATACCTCCTCAAGCCTGTCGAGGATGCGAAGAAGTATCAATAGTCCCCCCAACCTATCGTGAATTCGTCATGCCCGGGCTTGTCCCGGGCACCCACGTCTTAACAGCATTGCGGCAAGAAAGACGTGGATGGCCGGGACAAGCCCGGCCATGACGAAGATTGCCCCCTGGTAACGGCGCGACATAGCGCGCCGCGTTTCAAGTCACAGATCCTTAGTTGGTCGCGCCCCTCGTTTCCTTGAGGAACTCGTCGATCAGCGGCTGGCCGACGCGGCTTGCGACATCCTTGTAGACCGGGTCCACCGCCTTGCGCATGGCCGCATCCTGCTCCGGCGTCAGGGCGATAATCTCACTCTTGCCGGATTTCTTGATTTCCGCCAGCGCTTCCTCGTTCTCCTTTGCCGACTGGCCATTGCCGTAGGCGGTCGCTTCCTTCATGGCCTTTTCGCATTGAGCCCGAACGTCAGCCGGAAGGCCGTCCCAGAACTTCTTGTTCGTGACCACGACGTAGCCGATGTAGCCGTGATTGGTGTTGGTGATGTACTTTTGAACTTCATGCATTTTCTGGGTGTAAATATTCGACCAGGTATTTTCCTGACCGTCGACCACGCCGGTCTGCAGCGCCTGATAGACCTCGCCAAATCCCATTACCTGCGGAATTGAACCGAGCGCGCGGAATTGCGCTTCCAGCACCTTGGAGGACTGAATACGGAATTTGACGCCCCTGTAGTCTGCGGGTGCAATGAGCTTCCTGTTGGCGCTCATTTGCTTGAAGCCGTTGTCCCAGTAGGCGAGACCGCTCATGCCCTTGGCATCGAGCAGCTTCAAGAGCTTGGCGCCGAGCGGACCGTCGGTGACTTTACGCAACGTCGCAAGATCCGGAAGGATGTATGGAAGATCGAACACTTCGAATTCCTTGACCCCGATCGGACCGAACTTCGAATTCGAGGGCGCCAGCATCTGCACCGCGCCAAGCTGCAGCGCCTCGAGTTCTTCCTTGTCCTTGTAGAGCTGCGAGTTCGGATAGACTTCGACCTTCACCTTGCCGTCGGTGTATTTCTCGGCCAGTTCCTTGAATTTTTCGGCCGCCAACCCCTTCGGGGTGTTGGTTGCCACGACGTGGCTGAACTTGATGACAATCGGCGACTGCGCCGATGCCGGTCCTGCCACAGCCAATGCCGCGACCGACGCGGCGGCTAAAATCAGTTTACGCATGTTTCCTCCCGTTGATTTTTGGAGCGCGCCAGCAGCGCGACTCCCGATCTCGTGTGCCAGCGGCACCAATACAGAGAAGCCGGCCGAAATGCCATTGCCCGTTAGCAGGGGCCGCCGGAAAGCATTGTTGCATCGCAAAAAACGCGGCGCCGAGCGCCGCATTTTCGCATTTCGTATTGGAGGTCTTCGGCCCTGCGTCTTTTTGAAGCAATCAGCTCGCGGCTACCGCTGGCATGTCGCGCTGGCGCTTCATGACGATCTTGTTGAGTGCCCCGAGATAGGCTTTGGCCGAGGCCACCAGCGTATCGGGATCGGCGGCACGCGCGGTCATCGAGCGGCCCTCATGGGCGAGCCGCACCGAGACCTCGGCTTGCGCGTCGGTGCCCTCGGTGACCGCGTGGACCTGGAAAAGCTCCAGCTTGGCCTCGTGCGGCACCAGCGCCTTGATGCAGTTGAACACGGCATCGACCGGACCGTTGCCTTCGGCCTCCTCGATCTTCACCTGGCCGTCGATGTTGAGCTTCATGGTGGCGCGCTGCGGACCGTGGGTGCCGGCGATCACCGTCAGCGACGCCAGCTTGATGCGGTCATGGGAGGCGGCGATTTCCTGGTCGACCAGCGCCTCGATGTCCTCGTCGTAGATGTCCTTCTTGCGGTCGGCGAGCGCCTTCATCCGCGCGAACGCATCTTCCAGCTGGTTGGCGCCGAGCTTGTAGCCCATCTCCTCCAGCTTGTGCACGAAGGCATGACGCCCCGAATGCTTGCCGAGCACCAGCGAGGACTGTTTCAGCCCGACCATCTCGGGACGCATGATCTCGTAGGTCGAGGCATCCTTCAGCACGCCATCCTGATGGATGCCGCTTTCATGCGCGAACGCGTTGCGGCCCACGATCGCCTTGTTGTACTGCACCGGGAATGAGGTGGCCGCCGACACGAGTTTTGAGGCGCGGGTGAGCTGCGTGGTGTCGATCTTGTTCCACCACGGAAACTTGTCGTTGCGCACGTTGATCGCCATCACGACTTCCTCGAGCGCGGCATTGCCTGCCCGCTCGCCGATGCCGTTGATGGTGCATTCGATCTGCCGCGCGCCGCCGGCAATCCCGGCCAGCGAATTCGCCACCGCCATGCCGAGATCGTTATGGCAGTGGACCGAGAACACCGCCTTGTCGGAATTCGGCACCCGCTCGATCAGGGTGCGCATGAAGTTGGTATATTCTTCAGGCACCGTATAGCCCACCGTGTCGGGAATATTGACGGTGGTGGCGCCGGCCTTGATCACGGCCTCGACGATGCGGCAGAGAAAATCCATTTCGCTGCGGGTGCCGTCCTCGGCCGACCATTCGACGTCGTCGATGTGATTGCGCGCGCGGGTGACATTGGCGATCGAGAGTTCTACCACCTGCTCCGGCGTCATGTTCAGCTTGACGCGCATGTGCAGCGGCGAGGTCGCGATCACGGTGTGGACGCGGCCGCGTTTTGCGAACTTCACCGCTTCGGCGCAGCGGTCGATGTCTTTCGGATGCGCGCGCGACAGGCCGGCGATCACGGCGTTCTTGGAACGCCGCGCGATCTCGCTGACCGCCTGGAAGTCGCCTTCCGAAGTGATCGGGAAGCCGGCTTCGATGACGTCGACGCCCATGTCGTCGAGCATTTCGGCGATCTCGAGCTTCTCCTCGAAACTCATGGTGGCACCCGGGCATTGTTCGCCGTCGCGCAGCGTCGTGTCGAATATAACGACGCGGTCCTTGTCGGACTTGTTCACGGTGGTCATTTCGAAAATTCCTTGTCAGTGGTGCGCTGCTCTCTGCGCGCGGAAAGGTCTGGTGATCTCGCGCAACCCCTGAGTGCCCAGGCGCAAACCGCCCAGACGGCCCTCAGGGGCCGATAAGAAGCAGCAGCCCGCCGATAGACAGGGTGGGCAGGAACGCAGCCGGAATCGCCCGGGCACGGACGGCACTGGCCGCTCCACCCCGAACTCCGAACTTTTCGCTGCGAATCAGCATTGCCAGACCCTTCGGAACCCGATCCTCGGCCAAAACCGTTGACGGTTTGTTGCCGAGCCCTCGCTCCAAGGCCGTTCTAGACGAGAAAGCCCTGAAACCGCAATGCCAAAAGATGGTCAGGAGGGGTGACCTAGTTTTCCTAAAGCCAAGCGCGATCTGGGTCCACGCGATGTCGCGATGGATCGCGCGAATAGGTGCGTCATCTGTGCCTAATTTTTTAACACGGTCGCAAAACACCAAAGCTGCGACTCATTATGAGCACGGTGGCAGCACATTCAAAAGACTTCCATGGCGACTTCGCCCAATCCATCAACCGTGAACAGCGCGCGGTCCCCGCTCGCAATCGAAACCGTTGGAATGACGCTGCCGGTGATTACCACCATGCCAGCTTTTAAATCACGACCACGCTCGCCGAGATGATTAGCGACCCAAGCAAGCGTCGCGTAGGGATCCTCTGCATTGCCCTCGCCAACTGTTTTGCCACTAATGCTGAGCCGACCGGCGACGCCGACAAGGTCTCCGACCTGAACGGCTTGGGGGTTACCCAGGACTACTCCGCCATTCCAGCAATTCTCGACGATCAGCGAGG
>VAZH01000076.1 GCA_005884465.1 Alphaproteobacteria bacterium
TGCTTTGCGATATTTGGCCAGCATCCGTTCGAAACTGGCATGCAGCGTCTCCGCGATATCCGGGCGCTTCTCGACGCTCGAAAGCAGCATCGCCGCCGCCTCGATGGTGGACAGCCCGTCGCGGCGTGGCTCACGGCGCAGCTCGCCGTAGCGCGACGGACGCGAAGGACCAAGGATGACGCGCTGGCATTTCAGCATCCACGCATTGCGCCACCACAGCGCCTTGGCCTGGCTCCAAGTGCCATCGAGCAGCACGATGCCTTCAATGTCTTTCAGGATGGCGCGCTGGTTGTCCTCGATTTCACCCTTGCGATTGATGGCGACGATATCGTTGCTGGTTTCGAGGTCGGCGACTTTCGCGGAACCGAGATACAGCACCGCCCAGCGCGAGGGATCGGCGACCTGCCGCCCCAACGCCTTGGAGAGGCTCGGCCATGACAATCCGATCTTTACCACCGCATTCTTGAAATGCAGGGCGGTCAGCCGCGCGGTGCCAAGCGCCCTGTCCTGCTCCTGCGGATGCTGCAGGATCAGCAATGAAATCCGATTGTCGATCGCCGTAACGCTGTCGCAAATGCACAGCGGCAACGGCTTTTGGCAACGCGGACAGTCCGGCATTGCCTCCACAACTGTGGTGCCGGTCTCAGGCTCGGATTGTTTTGACATGCGCCCGCTATACGCTCCGTGGCGGCACGCATCAACAACGCAAGACCAATCCTTAGGTTATTCCGCAGGCGCCCCAACCGCCGCGGGATCGGATCGTCGCCGCAGCCGGTCGATCAAGAGATAGATCACCGGCGTCGTGTACAGCGTCAGGATCTGTGAGACGAGCAACCCGCCGATGATGGTGATGCCGAGCGGCCTGCGCAGCTCGGTGCCGGGGCCCGTTGCCAGAACCAGCGGAATCCCTGCGAATAGTGCCGCCATGGTCGTCATCAGAATGGGCCGGAACCGGACGCGGCACGCTTCGAAGATTGCTTCAGCCGACGACAATCCGCGGTTACGTTCCGCGTCCAGCGCGAAATCCACCATCATGATCCCGTTCTTCTTGACGATGCCAATCAGCAAAATGATTCCGACGAACGCAATCACGGTCAGCGGTGTGTTGGTCACCTGCAGCGCCAATAGCGCGCCGAGCCCGGCCGAAGGCAGGGTCGAAATGATGGTCAAGGGATGGGCGAGGCTTTCGTAGAGTACGCCGAGCACGATATACACCGCCACCAGCGCACCGAGGATCAATAGCGGCTGCCGCCCGCTGGTCCTGTTGAAATCGCCGGCATTGCCGTCGAAACTGCCGCGAATGCCCTCGGGCATATGCAGTTCCTCCACCGCGCGCTGGATGTTCGAGGTCGCGACCTCGAGCGGCACGTCGGGCAGGAGATTGAACGACACCGTGGTCGACGGAAACGACTGCGAGTGAAACACGGCAAGCGCCGATAGCCCGCGCGCGTAATGAACAACGGCGGAGAGTGGCACCTGTGCGCCGTTGGCGCCGGCAACGAAGATATGTTCGAGGTTGGATGGATCGCTCTGGAATTTCGGATCGATCTCCAGCACCACCATGTACTGGTTGCGCTGGGTATAGATGATCGAGATCTGCCGCTGGGAGAACGCGTTGTTGAGCGCGTTGTCGATGTCCTGGACCCGAACGCCGAGGCTCGATGCCTTTTGCCTGTCGATCTTGAGCGTCAGTTGCAGCCCGCCGGGATCACGGTCGCTGGAAACGTCGGTAATGCCTTCGACCGTTTCCATGCGTTTGCTGACGATCGGCGCCCATTTCTGCAACAGATCGAGGTCGGTGCTCGACAGCGTATATTGATAGTCGGAATCGCTCTGTCGCCCGCCGGCGCGGATGTCTTGCGCGGCGAACATGAACAGCCGGATTCCCGGAACATTAAAGAGATTTTTGCGCAGCCGATCGATCACCAGCGCCGTGGTCAATCCGCCCCGCTCTTCAGCCGGCTTGAGGCTGATGAACATCGTGCCGCGATTGGAGCCGGCGCCGCCGGGGCCCCCGCCCCCGCCAACCACCGATCCGATCCCGGCCACGGCCGGATCGGCCATCACAATATCCGCGAGCTGCTGCTGAAGTTTCAGCATTGACTGGAACGAGATATCGGCGGACGCCCGCGTCGAACCGATCACGAAGCCGCTGTCATCGGTCGGAAAGTATCCCTTCGGGATCTTGATATAGAGCGTCACCGTCAGCGCGATGGTCGCGAAGAACACGATCAAGGTCACAAATGGAAAACCCAGCACCACGCGCAGCGTGCGCGCATAAAATGATACGATGCGCGACAACGAACCTTCGACGATGCGGTCGAGCCAGGTCGCATTGTCGGAGGTCGTCGTTTTGATGTAATGGGCGCAAATCATCGGCGTGATCGTGAGCGACACCACAGTGGAAACCACGATGGCAAAGGTCAGGGTCAGCGAAAATTCCCGCAACAGCCGGCCGACGATCCCGTCCATGAAAACCAGCGGAGTGAAAGCCGCGACCAGCGACAGGCTGATCGACAACACCGTGAAACCGATTTGCCGGGCGCCTTCAAGCGCCGCCTGATAGGGCCGCATCCCGTGCTCGAGGTTGCGGTACATGTTCTCGATCATGACGATGGCGTCGTCGACCACGAAGCCGACCGAAATCGCCAGCGCCATCAGCGAAAGATTATCGATCGAGAAACCGGCGAGCCACATGCCGGCGCAGGTCCCGGCCAGGGCCAGCGGCACCGAGACGCCTGCCGCGATGGTCGGCGTGAGCCGGCGCAGGAATGCGAACACCACCAGCATGACCAGGAACGCGGTCGCCAGCAGCGTCCACTGCATATCCTGGACGCTGGCACGGATGGTCCCGGTACGATCGACGAGGGTGGAGATTTCGACGGCGCCGGGAATCCACTGCCTCAGTTCGGGTATCAATGCCTTGACGCGATCAACGGTGTCGATGACGTTGGCGTCGCCCTGCTTGGTAATCTGGATCAAAACCGCCGGCTGCTTGTTGAACCAGGCGATCGACCGGCTGTTGCGGACGGAATCCTCTACTTCCGCGACATCCGAGAGCCGGACGAAGCTACCGTTCGCGCTTTTGACCAGGATTTTGCGGAATTCGGCGGCCGTCCGCATTTGCCGGTTAACCGACAAGGTTTCGCTCTGGCGGCCGCCATTGAAGATGCCCACCGGGCCCAGCGGGTTGGCATTGATGATCGCGAGTCTGACATCATCGGTGGCAATTCCGGCATTGGAGAGCGCGACCGGATTGAGCGCAATCCGAACCGCGGGCTGGTCGGCGCCGCTGACGGTGACTTCGCCGACGCCCGGGACCTGCGAGATGCGCTGCGCGATCACCGTATCCGCCACGTCATAAATCGCGCTTGGCGATATCGTCTTCGACGTCAGCGCCAGCACGAATACCGGCGCCGCCGCGGGATTGGCTTTGCGGAAGCGAGGCAAGCTCGGCAAGTCGCTCGGCAGATCGGCGAGCGAGGCGTTGATCGCGGCTTGCACGTCACGCGCGGCCCGATCGATGTTGCGGCCGATGGAAAATTGCAACTGAATGCTGGTCGTACCCAGAGAGCTTGTGGATGTGATCTGTTCGAGGCCCGCGATCTCGCCAAGCTTGCGTTCCAGGGGCGCGGCAACGGTCGCCGCCATCACCGACGGGTCGGCGCCCGGCCGCGTCGCGAACACGCGGATCATCGGAAAGTCGACATTGGGGACCGCGGCAACGGGCAAAAATTGGTAGGCGACCCCGCCGACCAGAAAAAGCCCGATCGCCAACAGCGTGGTACCGACCGGCCGGCGGATGAAGGGCTCCGAGATCGACGCCATTACTGCATCCCCTCGGTGGCTCCCGCGACCGGCGGTGACGGCAGTTCAGGTCCGACCGGCGGCACCGCCTTTTCGAGGCGGCGGTTCAAGCGGTCGAGCGCGAGATAGATCACTGGCGTCGTATAGAGCGTCAGCAACTGGCTGAGCAGCAGCCCGCCGATGATCGAAATGCCCAGCGGAAACCGCAACTCGGCGCCGGTGCCGCTTTCCACCGCCAACGGCAGCGCGCCGAACAAGGCCGCCAGCGTCGTCATCATGATCGGGCGGAAACGCAACAGACAGGCCTGCACGATCGCATCATTTGCCGACATGCCCTGATGCCGCTCGGCTTCGAGCGCGAAGTCGATCATCATGATGGCGTTCTTCTTGACGATGCCCATCAAGAGAATGATGCCGATCAGGCCGATCACCGACAGATCCTGCCCGAACAGCATCAGCGCCAGAATGGCGCCGACGCCCGCCGACGGCAGCGTCGACAGAATGGTGATGGGGTGAATGTAACTTTCATAGAGCACGCCGAGCACGATGTAGATGGTGACGATCGCGGCCAGGATCAGCCACGGTTGCCCGGCCAGCGATCTTGAGAACTCGGCCGCATCGCCGGCATAGATGCCGACGATGTTGCTGGGCATGCCGATGCGCGTTTCGATTGCCTTGACGGCATCGACGGCGTCGCCGAGCGCAGCACCTGGCGCGAGATTGAAGCTGAGAGAGACGGCTGGAAATTGCGCTTGATGCGAAATCGCCAGCGGCGCGGTGGTCCGCGTCAAGGTCGCGACCGCCGAAATCGGCACCTGCCCGGCCGGGCCTCCGACTATGGCGCTGGCTGCGCCGGGAACGTAGAGCTTCGAGAGCACCGACGGATCCCGCTGGTACATCGGCAGCGCTTCCAGCACCACCCGATACTGGTTGGCCTGTCCGTAAATGGTGGAAATCTGCCGCTGCGCGAAGGCATCGTTCAGCGTGTCGGTGACAACCTGCAGGCTGACGCCGAGCTGGCCGGCGCGCTGGCGATTGATGTCGAGCGCCGCGCGCAATCCGCCGTCCTGGGCTTCCGACGACACGTCGCGGAACAAGGGATCGCGGCGCAGTTCGGCAATCAGATTGTTGGCCCACAGCGCGACCTGCGCGGCATCGGTGCCGGTCAATGTGTACTGATATTGCGAGCGGCTGGATTGGGTTGAGATCTGCACGTCCTGTACCGGCTGAAAATAAATCGTCATCCCCGGGATCGACGCCGTCAGCTGCTTCAGGCGCGCCACCACGACCGAGACGTCGTCGCGCCGTTCGCCGCGCGGTTTCAGCGTCATCACCAGGCGGCCGACATTGGTCGTCGGGTTGACCGAACCCGCCCCGATCACCGAAACGACGCCGATCACATCCGGATCGGCCTTGATCGCGTCGGCGGCCTTGCTCTGCCGGCTTTGCATTTCCGCAAAGGACACGTCGGGACCGGCCTGGGTCACCGCAGTGATCGATGCGGTGTCCTGCAAGGGCAGGAAGCCCTTGGGCGCCACCACATACATGACCAGCGTCGCCACGATCGTGGCGAAAGTGACCAGCAGCGTCGCGCGCTGGCGCTCCAGCACCCACAACAGCGAGCGATGATAGAAATTGACCATGCGGTCGATGCCGCGGCTGATCGCGGCGAGGCCGGGTATCCTGACTTCCTCGCCGGCGTATTTCAGGAGCCGCGAGCACATCATCGGCGTCAGTGTCAGCGATATGATCGCCGATGTCACGACTGCGATAGTCAATGTCAGCGCGAATTCGCGGAACATGCGCCCCACCAGTCCCGACATGAACAGCAGCGGGATGAAGACAGCGATCAACGACACCGTCAGCGAAATCACGGTAAAACCGATTTCTTTGGCGCCCCGGAGCGACGCCTGCATAGCACTTTCGCCGTTCTCCATGTGGCGAACGATGTTCTCGATCATCACGATGGCGTCGTCGACCACGAAGCCGGTGCCGATCGTCAAGGCCATCAGCGACAGATTGTCGAGGCTGAACCCGCAAAAATACATGATGCCGAAGCTCGTGATCAGCGACAGCGGCAGCGCAACACCCGCGATCAGCGTCGCCCGCAAGGAGCGCAGGAACAAGAGCACCACGAGCGTGACCAGCACCACGCTCAGGATCAGCGTGAACTGCACGTCACGCACGGAGGCGCGAATGGTCACGGTACGGTCGCTGACCACGGTCAGGTTTACACCGGCCGGAATCGCGCGTTGCAGTTTCGGAATTTCGTCGCGAATCTGGCGGACGACATCGATCACGTTG
>VAZH01000077.1 GCA_005884465.1 Alphaproteobacteria bacterium
CGTGAAAGCGGGGCATCCAGTATTCCGTACTGTTCGTGAGATTCTCGACCGCGGCGTTTACTGGATCACCCGCCTGCGCGGGTGATGACAGAAATTTTCTTAAGTGCACCTAACCAATCCGCTCCAGCTTGCGCCCCAAAATGACGGCTGGCGCCGTCACTTGTCCAGCCAGACTTCCTCGAACCGCAGGTTATTGTATTGGCTGTTTTCGTGCGGCGTGAAATTGTTCACGTAGGGCTGCCAGCAGTTGCCGGCCACGCCGGAGAGAATGATCGGACGGGCCGCGTCGTCCACAAGAAGACGCTCGATAGCCCAGACGATTTTCTTGCGTTTCTCCTTGTCCTGTTCGCTCGATTGCGCAGCCAGCAGCCTGTCCACCTCAGCATTGCAGTATTGCGTATAGTTGCGCTCCGATCTGCACGAATAGTTCTCGACGATATTGCCGTCGGGGTCGTCGACGCTGACGCCGGTGACGTTTAGTCCGATCGTGTAATCCTTCTTGGCGAGCCTGGCGTACCATCGCGGCGTATCGAGGATATCCAGCTCGCCGACGATATGGATCTTCTTGAGTTGATCCGTCAGGATCACCGCGGGATCGCGATAGGTCGGAAGATTTCTCGTTTGAATCTTGATCTGCAGCGGATTGGCATCGTTGTAGCCAAGCTTCTGCATGATCGCTTGCGCCTCCGCGACGTTCTTTTCGCTGTCGGGACCATACCCCGTCAGCGATGTCACCATTTCCGGCGGCATCCCCCATTCGCCCACGGGCTTCGGCAGCATCGCCCCGCCCATCAGCCCCAAGCCTTCCATCAAGATCGTATTGAACGCCTTGCGATCGATTGCGAGCGACATTGCCTTGCGAATTTCCGGATTGTCGAACGGCGGATTTACGCGATTGACCATCAGGTTGATTTGCGTTCCCGTGGTTATCATCTCGCAGATCGCTTTCGGCGCGCGCGCCTTCATATCCTTTATCAGGGGAACGCTGACATCCGACGGAAAGGTGATATCGAAATCGCCGCTCGCGAAAGCCAGCATTCGCGTGGCGCGGCTGTCGATCATCCTGAAAGTGATCTCATCGAGATAAGGGCGGTCCTTTTTCCAGTAATCAGGATTGCGCACCAGACGGATCGATTCGCCACGCTTGAACTCGACGAATTTGAACGGCCCGGTGCCGACCGGCCTGGTGCGCATCGTCGCTTGCGGAACGTGGCACGGATATACCGCTGAAAAAGCGCTTGCGAGCAGCACCGGCAGGCTGGGTTGCGGCTCGCTCAGCTCGAATGTGGCCTCGTAATCGCCATTGACGGTGACGTCCTGCAGTTTCGAGTACCAGACCCGGCGCGGGTTGCGGTGAAAATCCGCAACATCGCCCTTGCCGATCAGCATTCTCCAGGTGCACTGCACGTCGCTTGCGGTAAACGGCTTGCCATCATGCCATTTCACGCCCTGCCTCAACTTGAAAGTCAGTTTGGCATTGGTTGAATCCCAGGACCAGCTTTCAGCCAGATCCGGGATCACGGTCTCCAGGCTCTCGTGGGGCTTGGCGGGATCGAAAACCACGAGGTTGTTGAACACGGCCGCAAACGGCGTCACCGAAGCGATCGTCGCTTCCTCGAGCAATGACGTGCTGGGCGGATTGTCGTTGTGATAGAGCCGCAGCGTGCCGCCCCTTTTCTGTGCGGCCGCGGACGTTGCGGCCAACAGGGCGATACAAAGCAGCGCGATGGAGGCGAGTTTTGACTTGGCTGATGGCCGGCTGGCGCGCATTTGAGCCTCCCAAAACGTTTTTTGTTTGTCTATAGAACTGCCGCCACTCGAGTGCAATGTTGCGCATGTCGCCCTCAGCCTGCAAACCGTCGCCAGGAGACCAGCAATGTCAAAGACCGACAAGGTGTTCACGGGCTCGATCGCGGAAAACTACGATCGCTACCTGGTGCCGCTGATATTCGAGAGCTTTGCCGGGGATATGGCACAAAGAGCAGCCGGACTTTCGCCGAGCAGCGTTTTGGAAACCGCCGCCGGTAGTGGCGTGGTTACGCGGGCACTGGCGCCGCGACTTGTTCCGAGCGCCAGCTACGTCGTGACCGACCTCAATCAGCCGATGCTTGACCAAGCTGCCACGCGACAGCCGGCCGACAGCCGCATCAGCTGGCGGAAGGCAGATGCGCAGGCGCTGCCGTTCGAAGATGCTGTGTTCGATCTCGTTTGCTGCCAGTTTGGCGTCATGTTCTTCCCCGATCGCCAATCGGGCTACCGCGAGGCAAAGAGGGTCCTCAAGCCCGGCGGATGTTTCATGTTCAACGTATGGGATCGCATCGAAGAGAACGTGTTCGCTAACGATGTGACGAACGCGCTCGCGGAAGTCTTTCCGAACGATCCGCCCCGCTTTCTGGCACGCACGCCTCACGGCTATCACGATACCGCGCTGATCCGCAGCGATCTGGAGCAGGCAGGCTTCTCCCGCGTGGCGATCGAAACTAGAGCGGAGCAGAGCCGCGCATCCTCGCCCCGCCATCCCGCTGTTGCGTACTGTCAGGGAACCCCACTACGCAACGAGATCGAAGCCAGAGATGCGGAGAAGCTGGAGGCAGCAACCGATCACGCCGCATCCGCGATCGCAAACAGGCACGGAAGCGGCCAGGTTGCTGCCAAAATCCAGGCCCATGTGATCGTGGCTATGGTCTAGATTGAGTTAGCGACGGCCGCTCGCTTCGGGCCCTCTGGCGCCTGACTGATGGCCCAATCAATACTCGCAACTGCGGTAATTCGAAGCCTCGCAGGCCTGCGCCATCTCGCGCGCCTGCGCAAGCTCCTCCGGCGTCATGGTTAGCGACACGTCGCGCAATTCCGCCTTTGCGGTGGCGTCGCCGCGCGCCGCGGCGCGGCTGAACCAGACGAAGGCGCGCACCGAATTGCGCGCGACCCCCTGTCCCCTGCGGTACATCACGCCGAGCACGTTTTGGGCCTTCGCATTGCCCTGTTCGGCGAGCGGCCGAAACAGCCGGATCGCCGGCACGTAGTCGCCGCGGTTATAGGCTGTCATGCCGTCTTCCCAGGGGCCCGCAACGGCGCCTGCGATGCCCAGAATTTGCGCGGCCAGGATCAGGCCGCCAAAGATCATCTGCTTTTTCATGCGCCGCTCCGCCCCCTGGATTCGACGGATCATTATCTAGCCGGTCGATATTTGGCGCGCCACTGCCAAATCGCGCCCGATCCCGACAGGAATGCCGGAATGGGGTTGGAGACCCCCCTAAAATTGGCTAGTAATTTCGCGCCGTCTGATGCGTTTCGGGAAATCGGGAATGACCTATTGTTGCGGAATATTGGTACGGGACGGGCTGGTCATGATCGCGGACACCCGGACCAATGCCGGTCTCGACAACGTCTCGACCTTCCGCAAACTCCATGTCTTCAGCAAGCCGGGCGAGCGCATCATGGCGATCGCGAGCGCCGGCAATCTGGCGATCAGCCAGTCGGTGCTGTCGACGCTCACCGAAGGGCTTGAAGACCCGCACACCGGCGACGTCGAAACCCTGCTGAATGCGCCGACCATGTTCCAGGCGGCGCAGCGCATCGGCCGGGCGATCCGCGCGGTTCACGCCACCGAGGGCATCGCGCTGCAGTCCGAGGACATCAATTTCGACGTGTCGTTTTTGTTCGGCGGCCAGATCAAGGGTTCGCGGATGCGGCTGTTCATGGTCTACCCGGCCGGCAATTTCATCGAATGCACCACCGACACGCCTTACCTGCAGATCGGCGAGCACAAATACGGCAAGCCGGTGCTCGACCGCGCCATGCATTATGACGTCGAACTGTACGAAGCGCTAAAGACCGGCCTGATCTCGATGGATTCGACGATGCGCTCCAATCTCGGCGTCGGGCTGCCGATCGACGTGCTGGTGGTGCGCTCGGACGTCTGCGACGCCGATCTCAATCACCGCATCGAGGCGGGCGAGCCGTATTTTCACGATCTGCGCTCACGCTGGTCGGCGGCGCTGCGCGCGGCGCATCAGAATATTCCAAGACCACCCTACAAAACTGAAACAGAACGAAAAACATAAAGGCGGGAAACAAATGACCGAGGCAAGAAGCAAAATAGCTATCGTGACCGGCGCCGGCACCGGTGTTGGACGCGCCGCATCGCTGGCGCTGATGAAGGCCGGATTTACCGTGGTGCTGGCCGGGCGGCGCATGGACAAGCTGGAAGAAACCAAGAAGCTCGGCGAGAATCTTGGCAAGAGCCTTCCGGTTTCGGCCGATATGACCGATCCCGGATCGATTGCCGCGCTGTTCGCCAAGGTCATGGACGTCTACGGCCGGCTCGATGTTCTCTTCAACAACGCCGGCATGGGGGCGCCACCGGTGCCGTTCGAGGATTTGAGCCTGGCGCAGTGGCAGGCGGTGGTGTCAACCAATCTCACCGCGCCTTTCCTGTGCACGCAGCACGCGTTCCGCATCATGAAGGACCAGACCCCGCGCGGCGGCCGCATCATCAACAACGGCTCGATCTCGGCGCACGCGCCGCGGCCGTTCTCCTCGGCCTACACCTCCACCAAACATGCCATCACCGGCCTGACCAAGGCGACCAACCTCGACGGCCGCGGCTACGACATCGCGGTCGGACAGATCGATATCGGCAACGCCGCGACCCCGATGACAGAGCGCATGGTCGATGGCGTGCTGCAGCCCGATGGCCGCAAGATTCCCGAACCGCGCATGGACGCCAAGGCGGTGGGCGACGCGGTCGCCTATATGGCGAGCCTGCCGCTTGACGCCAATGTGCTGTTCATGACCGTGATGGCCAGCAAGATGCCGTTCGTCGGACGGGGGTGATCCTCACGTGCCCCGGACGCAGCGCGGCGCACTCGGGTCCGCGCTCGCGCGGCCCGAGCAGGCTCCGTGCTGCGCTGCTGAGCCGGGGCCCATCGATCGGCCGTTATAGGTCCCGGCTCTGCGGAGCAGCGTGAAGAACGGTGCACCGCGTCCGGGACACGCCCGATAACTTGGCCTGCTTGCAGCGGAGACGCGGACCGTCATAATCGCCCCCGGCCTCGGGGGAATCATGCTTCAACTGCAATCGGCGTTCGGCGTGTTCGCGTTGCTGGCGATCGCATGGACGTTTGGGGAGAATCGCCGCGCGGTCTCGCTGAGGCAGGCGGCCGTTGGGCTTTTCGTCACGATCCTGACTGCCGTCGCATTGATAAAACTTCCCTTCGTCGCGCATGCGTTCGGCGTCATCAACGATGCCGTGGGCGCGATTTCCGGAGCTTCGCGCGCGGGCACGTCATTCGTGTTCGGCTATCTCGGCGGCGGCGCGCTGCCGTTTGAGCTCAAGGCGCCCGGCGCGGATTTTGTTCTCGCGTTTCAGGCACTGCCAATCGTGCTTGTGATGAGCGTGCTCACCACGCTGCTGTTCTACTGGCGCATCCTGCCGCCCGTGGTGCGCGGCATGGCGTGGCTATTGGAACGCACACTCGGCGTCGGCGGCGCGGTGGGCCTGTCCACCGCGGCCAACATCTTTCTTGGCATGGTGGAAGCGCCGCTGTTCATCCGGCCTTATCTCGCGCAGCTGACGCGCAGCGAATTATTCCTGGTGATGACCGGCGGCATGGCGGGGATCGCCGGCACCGTGCTGGTGCTCTATGCCACATTGCTGGCGCCGTTGATCCCGGATGCGGCGGCGCATTTTGTCATTGCCTCGGTGCTGGGCGCGCCGGCGGCGATTCTCGTCAGCCTGATCATGGTGCCGGAGACCGGCGACAAGCGTACCGGTGGTGCGCTTGCGGACCCGGACATGCATGCCTCCTCGACCATGGACGCGATCGTCAAGGGCACCGCGGCAGGTCTTGAATTGCTGCTCAACATTATCGCGATGCTGATCGTGCTGGTGGCGCTGGTGTATCTCGCCAACGCGATCCTCGGGCTGTTGCCCGATATTGGGGAGCAGCGGATCTCGTTGCAGCGGATGCTCGGTTACGCCATGGCGCCGGTGTGCTGGCTGATGGGCGTGCCGTGGCCGCAGGCGATCACGGCCGGAAGCCTGATGGGGGTCAAAACCGTGCTCAACGAGCTGATCGCCTATGTCGATCTGTCAAAACTCGGTCCCGACGCGCTCGATTCCCGCTCCAGGCTGATCATGCTCTATGCGATGTGCGGCTTTGCCAATTTCGGCAGCCTCGGCATCATGATCGGCGGCCTCGGCACCATGGCGCCGCAGCGCCGCGACGAGATCAATTCGCTCGGATTGAAATCGATCGTCTCCGGCACGCTGACGACCTGCCTGATGGGCGCGATCGTCGGGGTGCTGACGTAAATTCTGCTGTCATTCCGGGATGCGCCACTTGGCGTAGGCTCGAATCCATTATCGTGGTTATGGATTCCGGGCTCGCTCGTTTCACTCGCGCCCCGGAATGACGCGTTTGACGCCCCGTGTCGGCACTAGGCGCAACCGCTTCTCACGTCGTCAGTTCAACCGTCGTCAGTTCGACCGTCTTGAACTCCGCAGGAAGAATCACTTCAAGCAATTCGACATCGTCCGAATAGTCCAGGATCATGTGCTTGATCCGGGGCGGCTGGGTCCAACTGCTGCCCTGTTTCATCAGGGTCTCGCCTTGGCCTTCCATGTAGGTTTTGACCCAGCCTTTCAGGACGTAGACCATCTGGAAGTCGACGTCGTGGAAATGCAGTTTTGAAACTTCCGCCGGATTGCACGGTCCGATCAGCCGGATGACATGCGCCTGCGCCAGGCCGTGGGTTGCCTCGCCAATGCCGAGATCGCGGTATTTCGCGTAAGCACGCAAACCGTCGGCTTTAAAGTCCTCATCGCGATAATGGCTGATGGCGATGCGCTGTTTCGCACGAGCGTGCTTTTGCGTCGGCAGCGCGCGCGCCCTGGTCTTGCGATCC
>VAZH01000078.1 GCA_005884465.1 Alphaproteobacteria bacterium
TCGTCGCATGTCAGCATGTTTCTGGAGCTGACACGATGAGCAATGGCAAACAGGCGCTGGCGGACTGGACCACGGGTGCGGAAGCGATCGTCTATCAATCCTGCGCATCTTGCGGGAGCTTGCAATATTTCCGTCGCAGCTTCTGTCGGGTTTGCGGCGCACCGGACCCTGTTGAGAAGTGCGCCAGCGGTGAGGGCACGGTCTATGCCGCTTCGCTGGTCGTCCGCGCCGCCACGCCGGAGGCGCGTGCGCACGTCCCCTACAACATCGTTCTTGTCGATACCGTTGAAGGCTTTCGCATGATGGCCCACGGCGACAACGATCTCGCCATCGGCGACAACGTCACCGCCCGGTTTGCGCAATTCGCCGGCCGCCTCGTTCCGCATTTTGAAAAGGTGAAATGAGTTGCGCGGTCTTATTGCCACTTTCGGCGGTCACCGTCACCCTGAGGTGCGAGCCCCCACTTGGGGCGAGCCTCGAAGGGTAGTCAGCGGTGGTGCGTGCAGCCCATCCTTCGAGACGCCGCGCAAAAGCGCGGCTCCTCAGGATGACGGATGTATGTACGGCTGCCGAGCCCTTTCTTTCTCTTTAATGCGACCTTCACCGCCAATAAAAGATGATGCTGGCGATGACAAGCATTGCCGTCACCGCCAGCATTTGCGCAAGCGCTTCCGAGGCCGCCCTCTTGGTGGCTTCCTTCATGCCGTTCTCCCTAGACTTGGGCGTGACTCATCATTGCGCGAGAACGCGCAAACGACGGCCATGGTTTACTCGGAACACCCCGCGACGAGTATTCGCCTTGATTTGAGTCCCCACTCAGCGAACATCGACCGTGCCAAGGTCGAACAGTAATGCGGCGGCATTTTGACTCGCGCGTGACCAGATTGGCGAACCTTTCGCCGACGAAATCGCCGACCAAAACTTGCTTCGCGTTGGACCGAGCGGCTGATTTGCGAAGCGGTAGCCGTTGATCCAGCGTCATCAGCCGGATGTTGATTCGAATGGAAACTGCTATGATAAAGCAGCGTGCAACAAGATCGAAAACCCCCGAGGTGAGCCATGGCTCGTATCGACTACTGCGACCTCGCTCATGCGAGCGACCGCACCCGTGAAATTCTGGAAAAAAACCGCAACGCGAATATTTTCCGGATGATGGCGCATTCGCCGAGCTATTTTGAACAATATTGCCGGCTCGGCAGGGCGATCCGCGTCAAGGGCGAGCTCGACCCGGTCGTGCGTGAACTAGCGATCACGCGCACGGGGATCCTGTGCGAGGCGCCTTATGAAGTGGTTGCACACAAGCGCAGCGGTAAAGAGGTGGGAGTCACCGACGAGCAAAACGCCGCGCTGGAGAACTGGAAATACGCCACTTGCTTTGACGATTTGCAGCGCGCGGCGCTCGCCTTCACCGATGAAATCGTCACGCTGCGCCGTCCGACCGACGCCACCTTCAATGCGATCGCGGCAAAGCTGACGCCGGCGGCGCTGATCGAGCTGCAGCTCTCCGTCGGTTTCTACATCATGACGTCGAAGTTTCTGGAAACCTTCGGCATCGACATGGAGCCGGCGACGGAAGCGATTTGAACGATCCTGCCGTCGGCCCCGCAATCACGGCGCGCGCAACTGGCTCGGTACCAGGGTCTGCCGGCGTATCAAGAGCAACGCAACCAGAACCGTCGGGATCAGGATTGCCAGCCCGAGGCACATGATCTGCCATTGCGAGATCGGCATGATGCCGCCGCCGGGCGTCGCGACCACGAACCCTCCGATGACGAGCAGCACGCGCAGCGGCCATTCCAACGGGCCGGTATTGCGCAGGTCGCCCACAAAGGCCTGATAGCCCTGAATGCCGCCGCATATGAACAATGTGCCGAACGCGGCGAGCGCCAATAGACCAAGCCCGGCGAGATAGGGACTATCTCCTTGCAGCACCAGCGCCGGATTCAGAACGAAGAAGAACGGAATGAAATAGATGATGCTGCCGACCCACATCGATTCCCATCCCGTCTTCATCGCCGGTGAGCCGGCGATTCCGGCGGCGGCGAATGAAGCAATCGCGACCGGCGGCGTGATCGACGACAGCATGCCCCAATAGAAGATGAACATGTGCACGGCCATGCGGTTGAGGCCGAGCTTTTCGAGCGCCGGCGCCACCAGGATGGCGAGGAAGATGTAGCAGGCCGTGGTGGTCAACCCGAGACCGAGAACCAGGCTGGTAAACGCGCACATCCCGAGCAGCAGGAACGCATTGTCACCGGCAATTCGCAGCAGATCGTTGGCAAGGCTGGAGACCACGCCGGTCATCGAGAAGGCACCGATCAGAAGGCCGCAGCCGGCGAGAATGCCGACCAGTTCGACAAAGGTGCGGCCATTGACCTCAAGAAATTTGTTGATCGTCGAAAGCGTCCAGCGCGTTTCCCTGGAGAACAGCTGGTTCAGAACCAGAAGCAGGGCTGTTGCATAGAACGGCGCATGACTCTCGCGCTTGAAATGCAGCAGCATCACGATCAGCAGCGCGATCACGAACACGTAGTACCAGCCGTCCTTGATTGTATCCATGACCTTCGGCAATTCGGACCGCGGAATGCCCTTCAGGCCATGCCGCGCGGCATAGGAATCCACCTGCATGAACAGGCCGATATAATACAGGATGGCTGGAATGATCGCCGCGACCGCGACTTCGGCGTAGCTGACATTGAGAAACTGCGCGATCACGAACGCAGTTGCGCCCATCACCGGCGGCGCCAGCACCGCGCCCGTCGAGGCGCAGGCTTCGATCGCGCCGGCATAGGAGGCGCGGAAGCCGCTTTTTTTCATCACGGGAATGGTCATGGTGCCGGCGGTCAGCACGTTGGAAATGATCGAGCCGGACATCATGCCGAGCAGGCCGCTGGCGAAGATGCAGACTTTTGCGGCGCCGCCGCGAAACGTTCCGCACATGGCGAACGCGAGATTGATGAAGAATTTGCCGGCGCCGGTCATCATCAGCGCGGTGCCGAACACCAGAAAACCGATCACGGTGTCGGCGAACGCCTGAATCGGAATGCCGAGCAGGCTCTCGCCTGACAGCACGTGATAGGAGGTGGCTTGCTCGAGTGTCGATTGCGTACCGCGAAACGGGCCGAGCCATTTGGCGTCCGCAAACAGCGGATAGACGGTGAAGGGCAGAACGCTCAATAACAGGCTCCAGCCGCCGGTCCGCCGCAACGCTTCCATCAGCACTACCCACATCACCAGACCGGCAATGATGACCGTGGTCGGGGCGCCGCCGAATTCCCAGCCGGCTTCCGCAGCCTTTCGGACGCTACGCATCAGGACAATGGCGGAGCCGAAGGTCAGAACGAACAGCAGAACGTCGTACCAGGGAATGCGATCGAGCGGCGACCGCTCCGAACCCGGAAAGATCAGGAACGTGAACGGCAGCATCAGCGCGATCAGCAGATAGAAATATTCCGTATTGAGCTGGGTGTACCCGATCAGAAATCGCAGCGAAAATTGCTGATTGATGCATAGCAGGATGGTTACGGCGGTTGCGAAAATCAGCGCCCAGCGCCAGGCGCCACGCAACGTCCGCACCCGCGTGACTTCGGCCTCCTGCAAACCACCGACACCGGCGTGTGGATCATCGAATTCGACGCGTTTCACCGCCGGCAATTCCGAAACGGCGGACGATGAAGCAGACGACATGAAGTTACCCTGTCAAATGGTCCAGCCGGACGCGCAGGCTGGCACTGAAGCGATGGCTATTCCTCAAATCCATTGGGCATGTTGGCCTTCTTCAGGGCGGCGGCGCGGGCGTTCATCCATCCCGCAAGAAACTCCTTGTCGTCTGAAGGCGGGTTGGATTTGCCGTAATCGGCCCAAGCTGCCGTCAGAACTGCCTGCCGCTTGAATAATGCATTGTTGTATGCCTCCTGGTCGTCGCTCCACTGACCGGCTTCCTTGAGAGCCTTCACTGCGCCGGGATGGACGGGCACTACCCATTTTTTTGTTTGCCGGTCAGCCGCGAGCCCTGCTGCGCCGGCCGCGGCATCCTTGTAGACATCGTAGCCTGTAATCATTGCCTTGGTGATGGCGTAGACCTGCTCCGCGGGCTGGGACCCATAAGCCACAAAGATCGGGTACGGATAGTTGCCGAGTTCGATTGGCTTTTCCTTGGAGATGCCGGCGCCGCAGGTCGCGACATGCCGAAAGAAGAATGATCCGACCTTCTGGACCCGCTCCCACCCGGCGTTGTCGCTATGGGGAAGAGGAGGCCAGATCAGGCCGCGCGGCGACGTCTCGGCTTCCTTTGCCGGGCCGGTGATTGTGGTTGCGAACGCGGCATCGGTGTCGTTGTTGAGGAGACCCTTCCACATCGCGCCATAACTTGAGAACTCGACGACTTTAACGTCGCTTTGCTTGAGACCGCCGAACGCCAAAATCGCCAGGGAATTCTGGTTCAGTGCCGGTGAGCCGACAACGAAGCCAACGCGCTTGCCCTTGAGTTGCTTGATTTCGGTTACGCCAGTGTCGCGTGCCACGCCAAGCGAAGCCGCGTTGCAATCGACCGACGACAATAACAGTTGCAAGGCCTGCGGGCCCCATTCCTTAACGCCGAATTCAAACACGCCTTCTTGGGCGAAGTAGGTGCCGGAGCCCATCGCCGACGACAGCGCGCGCCCGGCGCGTAAAGGTGCGAGGCGCGCGACGTCGTTGCCCGCGGGCAAGACGCGCAAATCGGTGCCGTATTTATCCTTCATCATTTTGCCGACGGCGACGGCGATATTGAATCCGGCAGTACCCGTGTCGTAGGCGGTGAACGTCATGGTCGGCGGCAGCTTGACGTCTTCGGCGTGAGCTGCGGGTAATGTCAAAAACGATATGCCAGTGAAAACGACAGGCGCGAGCGCCATCAGCCGACAGACCATGCTTCCTCCACTAAATATTTCGCGGGGAGCGCGAAAATTATTTTTTTCTTGGCTGGATCATGTCATCGCCGGATGACGATGGCAACGTCCGCGCGGTTATCGCGGTGCGATCGGACAGATTGTCGCGGAACTGTATCGGACAACGGTCGAGATCCTCTGCGTTCAGGTCTCGATGATCGCCAGCACCTGTCCCTCCGCAACCACGTCGTCGAGGCTGACCAGGATGGACTTGAGCTTGCCCGCGGCAGGCGAAGCCACCGGAATTTCCATCTTCATCGCTTCGACGAATGCAACATCGTCGCCATCGCCGACACTACCGCCGACTTCGACGGGAAGCGCGCAGACGCGCCCGGCCACCTCGGTCACGATCTTGATGTCTGGCATTCCGTTCTCCGGACCGTCTCACGGACAACTGCCCTTGCGAACGGCTTTTTGTTGTGGCCGCAGATTGCCTGAGGTAGCTTGTCCTGCAAGCGGAATTTTATTCCGCACGGCGGAATGAATGGCAACAACCATGGGACGACGCTCGGAGCGGCTCAGCAAACAGGGAATGCTCGCCAGCGATCTTGCAGGCGAGGGCGACGTTATCCAGGTGGTGTCGCGCGCGTTCGACGTCTTGCGCTGCTTCGAAGGCCATGAGGCGCGGCTCGGCAATTTGGAAATCTCCAATCGCTGCGGGCTGCCACGATCGACAGTATCGCGCCTGACCCACACGCTGACCCGCATGGGGCAGCTGGTCTATCTACCGCGGGACCAGAAATACCGCATAGGCCCGAGCGCAGTCGCAATGAGCACCTCGATGATGCGGGGGTTGCAGCTTCGCAATCTGATCCGGCTGCGGCTGCAAGATGTCGCCGAGCAATTGCCGGGAACCGTCGGCTTCGTCATCCCAGATCGTTTCCACCTCGTCTATCTCGAGTTTGCCCGCGCCGCCAATGCGCTCGGCCTGCATGAAACCACCGGCAGCCGCATCGCCATGGCAAGCACTGCCGCAGGCCATGCCTATACCGCCGCGCTCGATGCCGATGTCGGGGACGCCCTGCTGGCGGAGATGGAACGAGAAATTCCGGAAGGCGCCAAACTGCTGCGGCCCCGGATCGAGGCCAACCGCCGCTTTTTGCGCGAACACGGCTATGTCGTTGCCTGCGGATTATGGAGCCCGCACATCAACGGTCTCGCGGTGCCGCTATGGTCGCCGCAATATCAAACCTTCGTTGTGGTCACGATTGGCCTTCTATCCGCGATGTATGACGAGAAGCGGCTGCACAAGGAAGTCGCGCCGCGGCTACTGCAGTTGGGGGCCGCGGTCGGCAGCCTGCTGGAAGGCGCCGACGGAGAACTCTTCAACAACCGGCTGGAGCGAAAAGCGCTGCCGGTGGCGACCGGTAACAACAAGATCATCAAGACGGAGGATACGAATGAACTGGAAGCCGGAGCTCGACGAGCTCGCTCGGCGCGAAGCGTTCGCGCGCGAGATGGGAGGCGTTGACAAGGTCAAGCGGCAGCGCGACCAGGGCCGGCTCACCGTTCGCGAGCGCATCGAAAAACTGGTCGACTCAAAGAGTTTCCACGAGATCGGCGCGATTTCGGGCCTTGCCGAATATGACGAGCATGGCGAACTCAAGAACCTGACGCCGGCAAACTGCGTGTTCGGTCGCGGCAAGATCGATGGCCGCACGGTCGTCGTGGTCGGCGATGATTTCACCGTGCGCGGCGGCTCCGCCGATGCCTCGATCTCCGCGAAGCCGCTGATGGCCGAGGAGATGGCGCATGACTTTCGCCTGCCGATTATCCGGCTGATCGAAGGCTCCGGCGGCGGCGGCTCGGTGA
>VAZH01000079.1 GCA_005884465.1 Alphaproteobacteria bacterium
GGCCGAGCCGACAGAAAAAATCGCCGTCACCTTCCCCGACGGCGCGAAGCGCGAATTCCCCAAAGGCAGCACGGGCCTGGAGATCGCCAAAGGCATCTCGCCGTCGCTGGCCAAGCGCACGGTGGCCATGGCGCTCGATGGGGAACTCACCGATCTCGCCGACCGTATAGAGCATGACGTCAAAATCGAATTCATCGCCCGCGACGACCCGCGCGCGCTGGAACTGATCCGGCACGATGCCGCGCATGTGCTGGCCGAAGCGGTGCAGTCGCTGTGGCCAGGGACGCAGGTGACGATCGGCCCGGTGATCGAGAACGGCTTCTATTACGATTTCTTCCGCAACGAGCCGTTCACGCCGGAAGATTTTGCGGCAATCGAAAAGCGGATGCGTGAGATCGTCGCGCGCGACAAACCCTTCACCAAGGAAATCTGGACGCGCGAACAGGCCAAGCAGGTGTTCGCCGACAACGGCGAGATGTTCAAGGTCGAACTGGTCGACGCCATCCCAGCCGACCAGACGATCAAGATTTACAAGCAGGGCGACTGGTTCGATCTGTGCCGCGGACCTCACATGACGTCCACCGGCAAGATCGGCAATGCGTTCAAGCTGATGAAGGTCGCGGGCGCTTATTGGCGCGGCGACAGCAACAATCCGATGCTGACGCGGATCTACGGCACGGCGTTCGCGAAACAGGAAGACCTCGACGCCTACCTGAAGCAGATCGAGGAGGCCGAGAAGCGCGATCACCGCAAGCTCGGGCGCGAACTCGACTTGTTTCACTTCCAGGAAGAGGGCCCCGGCGTGGTGTTCTGGCACCCGAAGGGCTGGACCGTCTTCCAGGAACTGATCGCCTATATGCGCCGCCGCCTGGCGGGCGACTACAGCGAGGTCAACGCGCCGCAGATTCTCGACAAGACGCTGTGGGAGACCTCCGGCCATTGGGACTGGTATCGCGAAAACATGTTTGCGGCCCAATCGGCCGGCGACGAGGCCGAGGACAGGCGCTGGTTCGTGCTGAAGCCGATGAACTGTCCCGGCCACGTGCAAATCTTCAAGCATGGCCTGAAGAGCTATCGCGACCTGCCGTTACGATTGGCCGAATTCGGCGTGGTGCATCGCTACGAGCCGTCGGGCGCGATGCATGGATTGATGCGCGTGCGCGGCTTCACCCAGGACGACGCGCATGTGTTCTGCACGGAAGCCCAGCTCGCCGACGAGTGCCTGAAGATCAACGATCTCATCCTGTCGACCTACGCGGATTTCGGCTTCGAGGGCGATCTCACGGTAAAACTCTCGACCCGGCCGGACAAGCGCGTCGGCACCGACGAGATGTGGGATCATGCCGAGCGCGTGATGGCGACGGTGCTTTCCGAAATCGAGGCGCAAGGCCATAACCACCGCATCAAGACCGCGATCAATCCCGGCGAAGGCGCGTTCTACGGACCGAAGTTCGAATATGTGCTGCGCGATGCGATCGGCCGCGACTGGCAATGCGGCACCACGCAGGTCGACTTCAACCTGCCGGAAAGATTCGGCGCGTTCTACATCGATGCCGACGGCTCGAAGAAAGTGCCGGTCATGGTCCACCGCGCGATCTGCGGTTCGATGGAACGTTTTATCGGCATCCTGATCGAACACTATGCGGGCAACTTCCCGCTTTGGCTCGCGCCGATCCAGGCCGTCGTCACCACCATCACCTCGGAAGGCGACGAATACGCGAAAGTTGTCGCGGCTGCGGCACGGCGCGCCGGCCTGCGCGTCGAACTCGACCTGCGCAACGAGAAGATCAACTACAAGGTCCGGGAACATTCGCTGGCGAAAATCCAGGCGCTTCTCGTTGTCGGCAAGAAGGAAGCCGAAACGCATTCGGTATCGGTCCGGCGGCTGGGAAGCGATGGACAAAAGGTGATGCCGACAGATGAAGCGCTGGCCGCGCTGGTCGATGAAGCGATGCCGCCGGACGTGAAACGGGCGCGCGCGGCGGCTTGAATCTCTCTGCGTCATGGCCGGGCTTGACCCGGCCATCCACGTCTTGCTTGCCGCGACGTCGTGAACACGTGGATGCCCGGCATAAGGCCGGGCATGACGATGAAATTCGACCTCCATAATCAATCTAAATTCACCTCCAACCATCTCGTTACCTGCCTGTCTCCATGGTAGATATTTCCCATGAAAGAATCTGTAGTGCCCGACGCCATCGAACTCCTGAAACTTCGCCGCTCGGTAAAGCCACGCGAGATGAGCGAGCCGGGCCCCTCGCCTGCCGAACTGGAAACTATTTTGACCATCGGCGCGCGGGTGCCCGATCACGGCAAGCTGACGCCGTGGCGCTTCATCGTGTTCGAAGGCGACGCCCGCGTTCGCGCCGGCGAGGTCATCGCAAAGGTGTTCGCGCGAAAAAATCCGCAGGCCACGGCAGCCGACATCGATGTCGAGAAACACCGGCTTACCGACGCCCCGCTGGTGATTGGCGTGGTCAGTTTTACAAAACCGCATCCCAAGGTGCCGCCGTGGGAGCAGGAACTATCCGCAGGCGCCAGCGCGATGAACATGGTCACCGCGGCCACCGCACTCGGCTACGGTGCGTGCTGGCTGACCGGCTGGTTCGCGTTCGATCGCGACGTGCTCGATGGATTGGGATTGAAGGCCGACGAAAAGCTCGCCGGATTTATTCACATCGGCACACAAACGAAGCCCAATGAAGATCGCCCGCGCCCGGCGCTTTCGGATATCGTGACACGGTTTTAGAAATCAGCGTGCAACGACCTCGACTTCGCCATCGACGCCGTTGACGACGTTGAAGGGACGCTCGTACACCTTGCCCTCGTTCTTGGCGATGGCGCGATATTCGCCTTCGGACAGCACCACACGAGGAAATGCGCCGATCGATTCCTTGATGACGTCGCCGCCCGGCGTAATCACCGACCATGCGGTGTTCGCCAATGCTTCGCCGCCCTTGTCGCTGACCAGCTTCAGCGTGATGACCGCGGCGCGATGGGTGATGATCACGTCGGTCAGCTTGCTGGCCTGCACGCGGATATCCGAACGCACCACCGAATTGGCGTCGCCGTAGTTGGAAATGATATAATAGGTCCCCTCCGGCACCAGCACGACGTCGCCGGCGGCGACGTTCGGCACCAGCGCGGCGCGCTCGCCAACCTCAAACTGGCTGCCCTTGTAGATCGCGAACGAAATCTGGTTTTGCGGGATCTTGCTGGCGCCGACCCGGCCTTCGATGCGCAGGCCTCCGGCCGGAAGCAGGAAGGATTGGCGGTCGGTCTCGGATTTCAGCGTCACCGCGCGCACCGCGCTGACCAGTCCGAGGGCGACATGGACGACGTAGCTCCCCGGCGGCAGCACGATGTTGGGCGTCGCGCCGCGCTCCTCGCGGACCAATTTGAACGTGCCGGTTTCGTCCGGCCGGTCCGAAAAAACCCGCCACACCAATCCGTTGGTGATGACCGGCAGGTCCTTGCCGTACCGTGCGGTGAGCGACAGCACGGCCTGCCCGGGGGTCGACGCGCCCGGCGGCGCGACTACCGGCGGCACGGCGGCGACGGAAGGCTGCGTCAATGGCGCGGGCAGGCTGGGAATCGAGGCCGGACCGGAGGGCGGGGCCAGGCTGATCGCGCTGCCGGGGTCCGGGACCGAGGCCGGAGGCACCGGCGGCGGATGATCGGTGAACATTTGGGCCGAAACGGAGGTTGAAATCGCGAAAACAAGTATTGCCGCGAGCACAAAGGCTGGCAGCACGCGCTCGCCCCGCCCGGATCGATCGATGCCGTTGCCCCCGAAAGTCATGGCGCCTGCTTTTCACTCAAAACGCGGCAAATTCAAGCCTCAGGCTCCCGCAAGATGGCGGTCGGCGGAACCGGCAGGAAGCCCGAATGTTACTCCCGAGGTCGCGGTCCAGTCACAATCCCCGCTTAGCCCCATCCCTACCGCGGCATAAACCATGCTTGTGGTACATTCTGGCGGGGCCAAGCGGTAGCGCATAGTCTTGCGCTACCAGGAGATATCAGGTGCTGGATATTTTGATCGGACGCGGCCAAAACGGCTCAAACGGCCGCGACAAGGTGGGGCTCGGCAGCATCAGGCGGCCGGTAATCGGGCTGGCGCTCGGCGGCGGCGCCGCGCGCGGACTTGCCCATATCGGCATCGTCCGGACGTTGATTGCCCATGGCATCGTCCCCAACGTCGTGGTCGGCACCTCGATCGGCGCCGTGGTTGGCGGCGCCTACGCGACGGGGCAGCTCGATACGCTCGAAGAATGGGCGCGCAAACTGCAGCCGCGAAATCTTCTGGGCTATCTCGATATCCGTCTCAACGGCTCAGGCCTGATTGGCGGCGACAAGCTTGCGGCGCAGCTGGAGGCCGCCATCGGCCCGATCCTGATCGAGGACCTGCCAATGAAGTTTGCCACCGTGGCCACCGAAGTCCGGACCGGCCACGAGATCTGGCTGACCCATGGCCGCATGGTCGACGCGATGCGCGCATCCTATGCGCTGCCCGGGATATTTTCGCCGGTGCTGGTGGGCGACCGCTGGCTGGTCGACGGTGCGCTGGTCAATCCGGTGCCGGTATCGGCAGCGCGCGCGTTCGGCGCGGAAATCGTCATCGCCGCCAATCTCTCGAGCGACATATTTGCGCATAGCACGACGATCTATTCGCACGGTCCGGCTGCCGAGGTGACGGTGGCGGTCGCGCCGGAGACCATGATCGAGGCGGCGGCGCCGAAGCGCGGCTTCGGCAGGTTGTTCTCTGCCGAGCGCACCATGAAGCGCGAATTCTTCGGCAGCGCCGGACGGCCCGGCATCTCCTCGGTCATGGTCGATGCCTTCAACATCATGCAGGACCGCATCACCCGTGCCCGCCTCGCCGGCGATCCGCCCGATTTGTTGATCTCGCCCCGCGTCGGTGAAATCGGCTGGTTTGATTTCCACCGCGCCGACGATCTGATCGCGCATGGCACACGCGCCGCCGAGCGCGCGATCGACTCCATTCAGGAAGCGATCCACATTCTCGCGCCGGCTACGAGCGGGCCGGCCGCGGCAATCGAGAAGATGCCCTGATATCCCTTCGGCCTTGAGATCAGGCGGTCTTGATATACTCGCGCAGCGCTTCCTGTTCGGCCTCGTATTCCCCGACCCGCCATTTGACGATGTCGCCGATCGATATCAGGCCGACAACCCGGTCGTCCTCGACCACCGGCAGATGCCTGAATTTGCCCGAGGTCATCGTTTCCATGATCGCGGCGACGGTGTCGGCTTGCTTGCAGCTGACGACCTTGCGCGTCATTACCGCGCTGATCGGTTCGTCGAGTACGGGCGCACCGCGTTCGCCGAGCGCGCGCACGATGTCCCGCTCCGACAGGATGCCTTCGATACGGCCTTGGCTCATCACCAGCACGGCGCCGATCTTCCGCTCCGCCAGAGTCTTGATCGCGGCCGAAAGCCTGGCGTCTGGCTCGACGCTCTCGATCTGATGGCCCTTGGTATCGAGAATTGCACGTACCGTCATTGTCGTCTCCCTGAGCCGATCGCGCCTTGACCGAGCGCGATCTTATTCCCTTTGAGTCTTCAATCAACAGTTCAGCGCCGGTTTCGTTGCAGGCGCATTCGCAAGCGCTGACATCAAGCACGTTTAGGGGCTTATGCCTGCCTCGTAACGTGACCGATGATGGATGAAATCGCGTTGCCCCGCAAGCCGCGATCAGTTGCTATTCGATACGTCGCGGGATGACGCATCCGCAGCATTCGTCGCAGCGCGCGGGACCGGATCGAACAGCGAAAACAGCACCAGACCGGCGAAAAAACCGCCGATATGGGCCTGCCAGGCGACGCTGGCGCCGTCGGCGCCGATTGCGATCGATCCGAGGCCGAAGATGATGTTGACGCCGAACCAGACCGCGAGAAAACCCAGTACCCGCGGGTTACGCAACGCGCGCGTCAGCGACAGCGCCGGCACGCGCGCGGCGGCGTCCGCATCGCCGCGGCTGAACGAAAGGAAGCTGCCCTGCACGAAGGCAAACCGGATCGCGGCCGCCATCGTGCCGGACACCGACGCCGATGCGCCGATCATCGGCGCCACTGCGTGCTCATGGGTGATGAGATGCGCCAGCGCGCCGGCGGCGGCAGTGACCGCCATGAATACGAAAAACCTGGTCGCGCCGAACCGGCGCGCCAGCGCGCTGCCGAACGGCAACAGCCACAGCATGTTGAAACCGACATGGCTGAGATTGGCGTGCAGCAGCGAATAGGTCACAAAGGTCCAGACCTTGGCGCCAGCGCCGCCGGGAAAATTGATCGCCAGCAGCGTCGAATCGTAGCGCTTCGGAATGAATCCGAACGCGTCAACGGTCCAATTTTCCAGTTCCGGCGGCAGCAGCACGCGAAGATGGATGACCGCAAGCAGCAGGACATAGGCGGTTAGCGCCCCGGGCAGCGTCAGGATCGGTTCGCGCGGGGCGTCCTGCCGGGTGTCCGGAGGCAATTCTGGCGGGGATTCCAAGGGCTCAAGACCTAAAGGGCGGTTCACGCGCGCGATTGCGCCCCAATAGGCGGCTTAGCCGTGCGGCGCAAGTACAGCATCGAGGCGTGCAGCTAAAAGTGACGTTGGGCCGGCAGCCGGCTGGCCCTTGCAACAGCTCCCGGCTGCTCGGCGTCGGCGTCGCGTTCAAGATCTATTATATCATGGCGTGGCGTGCCGGAAAAACCGGCTCGCTGCAATCGAGCCTCACCAGGGCGGTGATCTTCAGCGCCATCACCACCGCGGTTGCTTCCGGAAGCATGTGGGCGTCGAGCTATCCGGGCATGCCGAACATGGGCAAGCTGATGGCGCTGGCGCTGGTCTGTACGATGGCTGCACGGTGCTGTTCCAGCCGGTCCTGACGGGCCGACCGCGGCAGCTGAGTGTTCCTTCGGAGCGGCCGAATTTACGCGAAGCCGCCGAGTAGCGCGCGGACGCCGGCGGTCCCTACCGCATAGTTAACTTAACCTTAACGGCGTAAATCCTCCGCCCGGGGGCTCGAAAACACGCCCACGGCATGGACGCTGCAAAGCCTGTCTTGCAAAACAAACCGGGAATGCGGGTGCGCGAAAGCGGGACAGATCTGTCCCACTTAGCCAGTCCGCGGAGGCAAGTAGAGTCATGAAACATCCGTCAAGCCGTGAATTCTTCGCATATTGGGACGAAAAGCGCGGCGGTGCCCGCGCGCCCGATCGCAGCGAGATCGAGCCTAGCGCGGTGCGCGAACTGCTCGGCGACATCTTCGTGCTGTCTTACGACGCAACATCAGGCCATCCGTTTCGGGTCGCCGGCACGCGCATTTGCGCCCTGGCCGGCTGCGATCTGAAGGATCGAAGCTTTTCCGCGCTGTTCGCGCCGGATGCCCGACGCGAGATCGAGGACATCATCACGGCGGTGGCCGAAGAAATGCAGGCCGCCGTCGCCGGCATTACCGCGACATCGGAAGATGGTTCGCCGGCGCATCTTGAATTGCTGCTCTTGCCGTTCAACGCCGGCGCTCACGCGCCGATAAGCCTGACCGGATTGCTGGCGCCGTTCGAAACCGAACAGCGTGTGCTCCGGGATTTCAAACTG